>JBGSKT010000134.1:0-3056 GCA_041741075.1 Lysobacterales bacterium | reverse complement strand
CAGCAGAATGCCGGGGCGGCGGCGGCGCGCCATCCGTTGTTGTGGTTTCTGCATGCCGATTCGCGGCTGGATGGCCAGGTTCTCGCCGAATTGGCGCGGGCGCTGCCGCGCCTGTCCGGCCGGCTGGGGTATTTCGATCTGGATTTCGCCGCCGATGGCCCTCCCTGGATGCGGCTCAACGTGCTCGGCGCGAAGATCCGCAGCCGCTGGCTTGGTCTGCCCTTCGGTGACCAGGGGCTGCTGCTTGGCCGGGCGGATTTCGAGCGGCTGGGCGGCTTCGATCCCGGCGTCGGCTGGGGTGAGGACCACGACCTGGTCTGGCGTGCCCACCGCGACGGGCTGCGCCTGTTGCGCATCCCCGCGGCGATCACCACCAGTGCCCGAAAATACGCCGAGCAGGGCTGGCTGCGGACCACGTTCCGGCATTTGCTGGGCACCTGGCGACAGGCCCGGGTGTTCTCGCGCGAGCGGGTGCGGCGGTGAGCGCAGCGGTCGCCATTTTCGTCAAAACGCCGGGGCGCTCGCCGCT
The DNA here is from genome assembly GCA_041741075.1 of Lysobacterales bacterium. Taxonomy (GTDB): domain Bacteria; phylum Pseudomonadota; class Gammaproteobacteria; order Xanthomonadales; family Ahniellaceae; genus 0-14-3-00-62-12. The sequence goes on along the minus strand of JBGSKT010000134.1, from coordinate 2,527 downwards.
CAAGACCAGGCTCGCGGCCGGTGTCGGCGAAGCGGCGGCACTCGCCTGGTATCAACTGGCCGCGGGTGCAGTAGCCCAAGTCGCGGTTGCGGCCATCCGGCCTGGCGGCAAGGCCTATTGGGCGGTGGCCGAAGCCGAAGCCGTAGACGACCCCTTGTGGGCCGGGCTACCGGTGCTGTGGCAAGGCACCGGCGGGCTCGGCGAGCGCATGGCCAGGGTACACAACGAACTGGTCGAGCAGCACGGCGGCGGAATCCTGCTGGGTGCAGATGCACCGCAGATACATCGCGGTGATTTGCACAGCGCCGCCACCTGGTTGGACAGCGACAGCGCACGCTCGGCGCTGGGGCCGGCGGAAGATGGCGGTTTCTGGCTGTTTGGCAGCAATCGTCGGCAGCCGCTCGCGGCCTGGTGCGCGGTAGCCTACAGTCAGCCCGATACCGCCGAACGATTGGTCGCAGCCTTGCCAGAGGCGGGCCAGTGGTGTCGGTTGCGCTGGCTCGGCGATGTTGATCGGGCGGTCGATCTGGCGCCTTGTATCGCCGCACTGGCCGCGCTCGCCGAACCGACGCCGGCACAGCTCCGGCTGCTTGAATACAGTCTGCACCTGGTCGAAGCTGCGTCCGGACCGGCAGCGGAAGTATCCATCGCCGGCAGATAGGATCGGCCAACCACCTTCCCGGATTTGCACAGGAACGCCATGACCGATTGGTTGCTCAGCCACGAACCCCTGTTGCGCCTGACGGTGCTGCTGACCGGTCTGCTCGGACTTGGCCTGCTCGAACGGACCTGGCCGCAGCGTCGGCGCCTGCCGTATTGGCCACGCTGGGCGGAGAACCTGGGCCTGGCCCTGGTCGCGACTCTGGCCCTGCGCCTGGCGGTGCCGGTGGCCGCGCTGGACATCGCGCTCTGGGCCGAACAGGCCGGCTTCGGCCTGTTGCGCTGGCGCGAATTTCCGAATGTCATCGCCCTGCCGCTGACCATCGTATTGCTGGATGCGGCGATCTACTGGCAGCACCGCGCCATGCATCGGTTCCACTGGCTGTGGCGAATCCACCGCGTCCACCACAGCGACACCGGGTTCGATGTCAGCCTGGCGCTGCGCTTCCACCCGTTCGAGATCGTGCTGTCGATGTTGTACAAACTGGTGGTGATCGCACTACTCGGTGCGGCGCCGCTGGCGGTCGTCGGTTATGAATCGGCCTTGCTCGGTTTCGCCTTGTGGACGCACGCCAATCTGGCCCTGCCGGCGGGCGTGGATCGCCGTCTGCGCTGGCTGATCGTCACCCCGGAAATGCACCGCGTGCATCATTCGGTCGAACGCGCCGAAACCGATGCCAATTACGGCAACATCCTATCGCTATGGGACCGGCTGTTCGCGAGCTATAAGGCCGCGCCACGACTGCCCAGCAACCAGATGCCGATCGGGCTCGCCCTATTCCGCGAGCCCCGCGCACAGCGACTGACCGCGCTGCTGGAACAACCGTTCCGCTGATGCCGAGCTGATCGGGACGGTGTGGCTGCCGTGCTCAGGGCTTCCAGCGATAGCCGGCACCATGCACGGTATCGATCTGGTCGAAGTTGGGATCGATAGCGAGAAACTTCTTGCGGATGCGTTTGATGTGCGAGGTGATGGTGGCGTCGTCGACCACCACCTGGGCGTCGCGCATCAGTTGGTCGCGCGACTTCACATGGCCGGGGTGGCGGACCATGGTGTGCACCATCCAGAACTCGGTCACCGTCAATGGCACTTCGGTGCCGGCCCAGGTGACCAGCATGCGCTCCGGCAGCAGGGCCAGCTCGCCCTGCTGCAGCACCGCCTCGGCGCCCTGCGGGCGGCGCAACGCATCGATGCGGCGGAACAGGGTGTTGATGCGCGCGGTCAGATGCGGCAGCGAAACATCCTTGGTCAGATAGTCGTCCGCACCGAGGCGCAGCCCCGAGATCACGTCGAAATCGGATTCGCGCGCGGTCAAAAAAATGATCGGCAGCGTCGCCGACTTCTGGCGCAGTTCCCGGCACAGATCGAAACCGCCCTCGGGCTCGTCGCCAAGCCCGATGTCGATCAGCACCAGATCCGGCAGGCGTACATCGAAACCGCGGCTCGCCTCCGGCCGGGAAGCATAGGTCTGCACATCGAAGCCGAGCCGGCGCAGCGCGTCGGCGTAGTTGGCACGGATCGCGGGTTCGTCTTCTACGATGGCAATGGCTCGGGCCATGGGTCACTCCAGGAAAGCACGCATGCCGGGATCGGCAGGCACAGAGCTTACGTTCGTCGCAAGCTCCGCCACAACCGGCCAGGCTTTGGCGCCTGCGAAAAGGCCGCGATTGCCCGCCATGGCCAGCGCTGGCGCCGATGGCGCGCCCGGCATCGAAGCGCTATGGCGGCATCTCCGCTCTCCAGCCTGCTGCGGACGTGCCGTCAGCGTGCCGTTGGCGCGCTCCGACGGCGGCAGAGAGCGCTCTTTGATCTGGCTGTTGACGGCGGCAAAAACTGGTGTATGATTGTCGGCTCGCTGGGGTGTTG
>JBGSKT010000133.1:0-2546 GCA_041741075.1 Lysobacterales bacterium | reverse complement strand
CAGCGCCGCCGAGGCCGCCTCGAAGGCATAACCGCGCCCCCAGAACGGCCGGCGCAGGGCCCAGCCCAGCTCGTTGCCGGGCCAGCCCTCGGGCCGCCACGGACCACACTGCCCAACCCATTCGCCGCTGGCCCGTTCGATCACCGAAAACATGGCAAAGCCCTGGATCACCCAGGCACCGGGCAGGGCCAGGAACTTTCGCCAGGCCACCGCGCGCGGTGCCACCCCGCCGATGTAGCGGGCGGCTTCGGGGTCGGCCAGCATTTCCGCATAGCTGTCGAAATCCCCGGCATTCGGCGGCCGCAGCAGCAGTCGTTCGGTTTCCAGTAGCAGATCAAACACACCCATCGGCAATCCACCCTTGGCGAGCGCGGGTCGGCTAGAACGCATTGATGCCGGTCAGCTCGCGTCCGACCACCAGCTGGTGCACGGTCTCGGTGCCTTCATAGGTGATCACCGATTCCAGATTGAGTGCGTGCCGGATCGGGCAATATTCGGTGGTGATGCCGGCGGCGCCGAGGATGTCGCGGGCCTCGCGGGCGATGTCCAGCGCCATCCGCACATTGTTCCATTTGGCCAGCGACACCTGGGTCGGCTGCATTTTGCCGGCGTCCTTCAGGCGCCCCAGTTGCAGCGACAGCAACTGCGCCTGGGTGATCCGTCGCGCCATGTCGGCAAGGCGCAGCTGCACCGCCTGGGTGGCCGCGATCGGGCGGTTGAACAGCATCCGCGACTTGGCATATTCGGTCGCCTCGTGCAAGCAGGCAATGGCCGCACCGATCGGGCCCCAGGTGATGCCGTAGCGGGCCTGGGTCAGACAGCCGAGCGGGCCCTTCAGTCCCTTGACATCGGGCAGGCGGCTGGCCTCGGGCACCCGCACGTCGTCGAAGAACAGGCCCGAAGTCACCGAGGCGCGCAGGCTCATCTTCTTGTGGATCTCCTGGGCGACGAAGCCCGGCATGCCCTTTTCCAGCAGGAATCCCTGGATGCCGTCTTCGGTCTGCGCCCACACGATCGCGATATCAGCCAGGTTGCCATTGGTGATCCACATTTTGGAACCATTGATCAACCAGTCCGCGCCGTCGCGCCGGGCGTGGGTCTTCATGTTGGCCGGATCGGAGCCACCGTGCGGCTCGGTCAGGCCGAAGCAACCGATCACTTTGCCGGCGGCCATATCCGGCAGCCAGCGACGGCGCTGTTCCTCACTGCCGTAGGCGTAGATCGGATACATGCACAGCGAACTCTGCACCGAGGCAAAGCTGCGAATACCGGAATCGCCGCGTTCCAGCTCCTGGCAAATCAGGCCATAGCTGACCGCGTTCATGCCGGCGCAGCCGTATTCGGTCGGCAGGCTGGAACCGAGCAGACCGAGCGCGGCCATTTCCGGCACCAGTTCGCGCGGAAACCGGCCCTGATCGAAACAGTCGCCGATGATCGGCAACACCCGCTGGTCGGTGAACCGCGCAACCGCGTCCTGCACCGCGCATTCTTCCTCACTCAGCAGCGAGCGCACATCGAACAGATCGTAGGGATTCAGGGCCATGGGTGGGTCGCTCGGCTTGGGCAAAGGTTGACCGCGCATTGTAGTGAACGCCGGGGGTTGGCGGAAGACGGTGCCGGCCAGGCGATAGCCGGTCAGGCGACGCATGTCGGACTGGCGACCAGCCGTCTGGCACGGTTGTGGGAGCGACGGAACGTCGCGACTGGGCTACCGAGGCGACTGTCGCGACGTTCGGTCGCTCCCACAATCCCGCCCGATCCCCAACTCCCCGCCCGATCCCCAACTCCCTGCCCGATCTCCAACTCCCCGCCCGATCCTTCCGCCTCGGCTAAACTGCCCGGCCCAGAAGCGGTGAATCGACGTGCGCGTTCCGGTGCTCACCTACCACGCGGTCAATGTTGCCGGGAACGACTACGACAACAACGATCTGATCGCCTTCGCCGAGGATCTGGCCATGCTCCAGCGCCTACGCCGCCGGGTGCTGCCGTTGCGGCAGGTGGTCTCGGTGCTGCTCGGCGATTCGGATGAAGACCTGAGCGATGCGGTAGCGCTCACCTGCGACGACGGCAGCGATCTCGATTTTCTCGACCTGGACTTTCCCGGGCACGGTAGCCAGCGCGGGCTGTACGGCTCGCTGGTCGATTTTCGGCAGCGCTTCGGCCAGACGGCCCAGCCCGGACTGCAGTTGACCTGCTTCGTGATCGCCGACCCGGAAGCGCGCGCGCGCATGGACCAGGCCTGCCTGTTCGGCCGCGACTGGATGGGCGGGCGCTGGTGGCGGCAGGCCGGGGAATCCGGCCTGATCGCGATCGAGAACCACAGTTTCGATCATAACCACCCCTGCCTGGTCAGCCCCGGCCCGCATGGCCTGCTGCGCGGGGATTTTCACGCGGTCGGCAACGATGCCCAGGCCGAGTTCGAGATCGCCCAGGCGCAGCACTGGCTCGGCGAACATCTGGCGCCAGAGCGGCCGCGCCTGTTTTGCTATCCGTTCGGCCACGTCAGCGAGTTTTTGCGCGCCGACTGGTTGCCGCGGCGCGGGCCG
>JBGSKT010000132.1:0-5828 GCA_041741075.1 Lysobacterales bacterium | reverse complement strand
CGATCGCCGCGCTCATCCAGCGACGCGCACGTTCCCAGTCGCGACGCACGGTGCGGCTGGTGACGCCCAAAATCTCGGCGGTCTCGATATCGCTGTAGCCACCGAAATAGCGGCAGGTCACCACTTGCGCCAGACGCCGATCGAATCGCTCCAGACGGGTGAGCAGGTCGTCGATCTCCAGCAACTGGCCGGGGTCGTCCAGCATCACGCCGGCCAGCTCCGGGTCGGCCACCGCCTCCGGCTGGTGCACCGCGCGCCGCGCGTGGTCGGTCAGTATCTGGCGCATGGCCAGCGCCGACAGGGCGAAAAAATGGCGCCGGTTGTGCACCTGCAGACTGCCGCCCTGCTGCAGGCGTAGGTACAGCTCGCTGACCAGGGCGGTGGTGTTCAGGGTTTCCGGCCCACCGAGACGACGGCGTTGGGCCACCGCCAGCCGGCGCAAGTCGGCATACAGCATCGGCAGCAGCTCGGGCAGAGCCACATCGAGTTCGCTGCGCAGCCGGTCGAAGTCCAGCTCGGGCGGGTTGTGGCCGGTGTCGTTGGTTGGGGCGGGCATGCGCGAATGGTAGCCGCGACTGATCGCATTCGCTTGGGCCTGAAGTACTGGCGGGGGTTCCCCGCCAGCGCGACGCCGACGCTCAGGCCTTGACGCCGGAATGGATGGCGACGATACCGGCGCTGAGATTGCGGTATTGCACGCGAGCGAAGCCGGCCTGTTCCAGCAATTGCTTGAGTGCTTCCTGGTTTGGGTGCTTGCGGATCGATTCGGCCAGGTAGCGGTAGCTCGCGGCATCGTTGGCAAACAGCTGCCCGAGCCGCGGCAATACATCGAAACTGTGGATGTCGTACAGCGGCTTCAACCAGGGCTCGGTTACTTCGGAAAACTCCAGCACCAGAAGCTTGCCGCCGGGCTTCAGCACCCGGAACATTTCCCGCAGCGCGGTCGGCTGGTCGGTGACGTTGCGCAGGCCGAAGGCGATCGTAACTAGCTCGAAACTGGATTCCGGAAACGGCAGGGCTTCGGCGTTCAGCCGCACGTATTCGAGGCCAGCGAGCAGGCCGCGGTCGGTCAGTCGGTCGCGCCCGGTGGCCAGCATGTCGGCGTTGATATCGCCGATCACCACACTGCCGCCCTCGCCCACCCGTGGCCGCAGCAGGGCCGCGATATCGCCGGTGCCACCGGCCAGATCCAGCACCCGGTCACCGGAACGTACTCCGCTGGTGGCGACGAAGTGGCGTTTCCACAGCCGGTGGATGCCGAGACTCATCAGGTCGTTCATCAGGTCATAATTCGACGCCACCGAAGAAAACACCTGGCCGACCCTGCGGGTCTTTTCCTCGGCGCTGACCTTCTGAAAGCCGAAATCGACTTCGGGCGGGGGATTGCTGGGCATCGACCGGACTCCGTGGTATCCGCGCATTGTAGCGTTCGGGCGTGGGGTGGGCGGCGCGTTTGTAGCCCGCACCGGGTCCCGGCCGGTGCCCGGACGACGGCCTCCCGCGCCGCGCCGACTATGCGCCGCGGCCCTTGCCGGCGACGGCGAGATCGTCCAGGTACTGCTGCCAATAGGTGGCCTGATTGCGGCCCAGGTCGTACAGGGTGTCCCAACTGAACAGGCCGCTGTCGTGGCCATCATCGAAGGCGAGCTGCACCGCGTAATGGCCGATCGGGTGGATAGCGCGGATATTCACGTTCAGCTTGCCGAACTGGAGCACCCGCTGGCCGGGTCCGTGCCCCTGGACTTCGGCGCTGGGCGAGTGCACGCGCAGGTATTCGCAGGGCAGATGGAAGGTCTCGCCGTTGTCGAAGCGGACTTCCAGCTGCTTCGAGCCCCGGTGCAACTCGATGGCGGTCGCTCGGGGCATGGTCTGCTTACTGCAGACGACCTGGTTCGCTGGCGCTGATTTCGAGCGCCGGCGCTGGGCCTGCGACCTCGGCCAGGGCCAGCGCGTAGGGTTCTTGCGCGCTGACCACCGAGACTTCATCCCAGCCGAACGAAGATGCCTCGCGCAGCCATTCGGCATGCGGCGAGATTTCCTGCATATGGAAGCCATCGGCGTCGAAGTCGAGCAGGCGACCGATGTAGCAGACCTCGGCATCGGCTTCGGAATCAACGTAGACGCTGAGCACCGGGGCCAGCGCCGCAGCCGCGGTCAGGCACTGGCGCTGGTCGTCGATCGGAAACGATGGCGGCCATTCCGGTTGCAGTTGGCGCAGGGTGATGGCGCGCTCCAGGAAGCTGGCGTGGTGGTCCGGGGCTTCGAGGCGGCTGACATCGCGGTAGCGCAGCACGAAATAGCCATCGAAATTGATCGAATCGCCGAGCGCCCACAGCAGGAAGCGCTCGCGCCCGACCGCCGCGACATAGCCGGTAAAGCTGCCGGGTTCGAGCTGCTCGCGCCAGATTCGCACCAGCAGTCGCTGGCGCGCCGCCTCGCGCAATTGCGCCGGAACCGACTTGGGACGAAGTTCGACGACCTTGTTCATGGCCTTAGTCTACTTGGACGTGGGCTTTCGACCAAACCGCCGAGCCGATGACGTTACAGGATGTAGCGCGACAGGTCCGGGTTGGCGGCGATTTCACCCAGTTCGGCATCGACGAAGGCGCGGTCGATCACCACCTCGCCGTTGACCTCGGTCGCGTCGAACGAGAGCTTCTCGAGCAGGCGTTCGAGCACGGTACTGAGCCGGCGCGCGCCGATGTTCTCCTGGCGTTCGTTCAGGGCGAAGGCGACTTCGGCCAGACGCTCGATGCCGGAATCCTGGAAACGCAGGCGTACCCCTTCGGTACCGAGCAGCGCGGCGTACTGCTTGCTGAGCGCGGCTTCGGGCTCGGCCAGGATGCGGCGGAAATCGTCCACCGTCAGCGCCCGAAGTTCGACCCGGATCGGGAAGCGTCCCTGCAGCTCCGGGATCAGGTCGGAAGGCTTGGCCAGATGAAACGCGCCGGAGGCGATGAACAACATGTGGTCGGTGCGCACCGGTCCGTGGCGGGTATTGACCGTGGAGCCCTCGACCAGCGGCAACAGATCGCGTTGCACACCTTCGCGCGAGACCCCGGCACCGCCCCAGTCGCTGCGTTGGCAGACCTTGTCGATTTCGTCTATGAACACAATGCCGCGCTGCTCGGCGGCTTCCACCGCCTCGGCTCGAACTTCTTCATCGTTCAGCAGTTTGCCGGCTTCTTCTTCGATCAGCTGCGGCATTGCCTGCGCGATAGTCTGCTTGCGCTTCTGCGATTTCTGGTTGCCGAGCGAGGAGAACATCTGTTTCAGCTGCTGGCTCATTTCTTCCATTCCGGGCGGCGCCATGATCTCCACGCCCAGGTTCAGCGCCACCTCGATCTCGATCTCACGCTCGGCGAGCTTGCCTTCGCGCAGCATGGCGCGGAATTTTTCGCGAGTGCGCGAATCTTCGTCGCTGGGCTTGCTGTCTTCACCCCAGACGCGCACGCCCTGTGCGCGCGGCAGCAGGGCGTCGAGTACGCGCTCCTCGGCGTTCTGTTCGGCGCTCGCCTGCACACGCTGCTTGGCGCGTTCGCGCACCTGCTTGATCGAATGCTCGATCAGGTCGCGGATGATCGTTTCTACGTCCTTGCCGACATAACCGACCTCGGTGAATTTGGTCGCCTCGACCTTGACGAAGGGCGCTTCGGCGAGCTGCGCCAGGCGCCGTGCGATCTCGGTCTTGCCGACCCCGGTCGGACCAATCATCAGAATGTTTTTCGGGCTGACCTCGTTGCGCAATGCCGGATCCAGCTGCATCCGACGCCAGCGGTTGCGCAGCGCGATCGCGACCGCACGCTTGGCCGCATTCTGGCCGATGATGTGCTTGTCGAGCGCGGCAACAATTTCTCTGGGGGTTAACGTGGACATGGCGGCCTGCGCTCGGGTGAAGTCGGGGAGATGCGTGCCGGCGCCGGCTTTTCAAGGCGGACCGGGCACGGCCGGGTGGCTGCGTGGCGGCGGTCAGGCGGCCGGAAACACGAATTCGGCCTCACCGCCGACCGGCTGGCGGTCGAAGGCACGATCGGCAAAGGGTCCATTGCGGTCAACCCAGTGCATGAACAGATGCGCCGACCAGCGATTCGGGTTCGGCCGCAGCCGTCCATGCGCGTAATCGACCCCGCGGTAGAGCACGGCATCGCCCGGCTGCATCGGCAGCTCGGTATGGGCCAGATCGCCAAAATCGCTCTCGCCATGGCGGGTCTGGCGCAGGGCGGCATCCACCGGCAGTGGCTGCTCGGACACCGACAACGCCCAGGGGATGCCATCGGCATTGGCCAGGGTCAGTGACAGCGAATGCTCGCAGGCCGGGCGATCGGTGTGCACGCGGCAGACATCACCCTGCTGATAGGTGCGGAAGTAACTGTAGGTCGGCAGCAGCACGCAGCCGGTCAACGCCTCGATATGCGGGGTCAGCCCCCACAGAAAGGTCGCCAGCACCGGCAAGGCATAACCATAGGCCTCGTAACAGGGCTTGTTGCCAAGACTGGGCGGGGCCAGCATCTGCGTGCCAGTGCGCGCCACCTGCTGGCTCAACTGGTAAGCGTGCGCGGCGACGATTTCGGGTGCGAACAGGCGCGGCAACAGGGCGGACCCGTGGCGCTGGTAGTGCAGGCGTGGTTCGGCTTCGGTGTGCATGGGCGGGCCTGTTCAAATGGCAGAAGGCAGATGAGGGATGACCGACGTCGGACGACTGAAATGTGCGAGTCGTGCCGCTGATTGTGGCGGCGACGGTGTGAAAGCGGCGGAAGGTCGCGACTGTGGTTACCTTGCGCAGTCGCAACCTTCGGTCGCTCCCTTCCCCGCGCGGTGCCGTTCAGATGCGCTCGATCCACAGACTGCCGCCGGCGAAGGCGTGCCCGTCGGGATGCGCCAATGCCGCCTTGACCTCGGCCGGAAATCGATGGAAGGCGTAGCTGCATCCAAACCGCACCCGGAACGCCGACGAATACATCAGCAGGGCGCGTACCAGGTACTGCTCGTTCCAACTGCGGTTTTCGGTCAACACCCAGTCCTTCGGGTAGTCGTGCGGGAAGAAGATGTCGTGGATATGGATCAGCACCCCCGGCCGCAGCCGCGGCAGCACCTCGAAATACAGATGGTTGCAGTCGCTGCCGGTCTTGGCCACATGCGAGGAATCGATGAACAGGATATCGCCTGCGTCCAGCTCGGCGAAGCGGTCGAGCGGCAGATCCTGCACCTTGTGTTCGATCACCCGGGCAATGCCGGGCAGGTGGTTCCTGAGAAACGGCCGTGGATAGGGTTCGATGCAGGTGATGTCCAGTTCGCCGCCGAGGAAGCGCTGATTGACATCGGCCATCAGCAGCGAGGAATAGCCGGAGCCAACCTCGATCACCCGGCGCGGGCGCCAGGCGCGCAGCAGCACGAACAGCGCGCGGGCATCCAGCCAGCCGAACTGCGAATTGTCGATGTAATAGCGATCCAGCGCCGCGTCCTCGGCCGGGGCTTGCTGCGGGTAGTCGAAGTCGGCCATGAAGCGCGGAAATTCGTGCTGAAGAATGGCCAGCTGGCTTGGCTCATTGAAATCGATGCCTAGCAGTTGCGGGGACTCCGGCCACAGCCGCGACTGCTGCGGCAGCAACTCCGCCGGATCAACGATCGGCGAATAGAAGTGGCCGTTGGGTTGAGCCGGAATCACCGGTGCACAGTTCACGCTCATTGCTCCTTGAAAATGGCCGTGCCGCGTTTGCCGTCGGTGCCGATCCAGCCGCGGTACATGCCGCTGGTGTTGAACGGCATGGCGATGTTGCCGGCGCGGTCGAGCGCGATGGCGCCGCCGTCGCCGCCCAGCCGTGGCACCA
>JBGSKT010000131.1:0-14688 GCA_041741075.1 Lysobacterales bacterium | reverse complement strand
ACGGCAGCGCGATGCCGGCCGCGCTGTCGTTGTGGAACGACTCCAGCACCCGCACATAGCCGCCGCTCGCCGGTACGAAATAACGCCGGGTGACGCGCAGGCCGGCGAGAGTCAGCGCCGGCAGTTCCAGCTCGCGGTCGTTGTGCCGGAGGATGGCGGTCGATTGCCCCGGATAAGGACGCTCGCCGACCCTGAGCAGCGGTGGGATGGCAAACAGGTACGGGTCGTAGAAACTCGGTCCGCCCTCGCCCTGCACCTCGGCTCTGGCACCCGACACAGGGTCGATCAATGCGACCGGCAGGCGCGTGGCATTGCCCTGGGTCACGTCCAGGGCCAGGTTCGCATCGGCGACCACCACGCCCGCGGCGTAGCCCAGGCCGGACTCGCAGTCGCTGAGCACGACGCTCACCGGCCCGGGGGCGACATCGGCAAACTGGTAATGACCCTGCTGGTCGCTGCTGGTGTTCACCGACAGGCGCCGGGCCGCCACGCCCTCAGCCGTCGAACGCAGTTCCAGACAGTGGTTGACGGCCGGGCTCCCGGCAGCGAGCCAAGCGTTGCCGCTGATCGTGCCGGTCGCACCGAACTGCAGGTCCACGGTCTGGTTCTCGCCCAATTGGCTGAGCCGGGTGAATCCATTGACCACATTGGCCGATCCGGAACCGCCCTCGCCTTTCGCCGCAGCGCCCGCGACGCCGAACGACTGCCCGGCCAGGGCGCCGACCGAGACCTCGCCCAGCGGCACCCGCTCGAACCGGTAGCCACCCTGGTCGTCGGTGTCGGTCTGACGTTCGACCGCGTCGGCGTAGCCGCTGCTGTCCAGGTAGACCGTGGTATAGGGCAGCGCGGCACCGAAGCGATCGGTGAGCGTGCCGCCCACCGAACCAAAACCGGGCAGGGTGAAGTCCAGCGCTATCGCCACGCGCACATCCGCCAGCGTGCCCTCTTCCCGGGCCGAGAGTCCCGAGGGGGCATCGGTCGCGGTCAGGGTGAACGGCCCCGGCCGCAGGCCGAACAGGCGGTAATTGCCATCCGCCGTGCCCTGGATGCTGCGCTGGCTGCCGTCGGCGGCTTCGCCCAACAGCTCCGGCCACGGCACCACTGCGCCGTCGGCATGGCGTACCTGGCCGGCGATGACCGATACCGGAATGTCGAACGAGAGCTGGCTACCCGGCACCAGTTCGATAGTGAACTCGTCGGACTGGAAGGTATCGCCAGTGGCCGACAGCACGCCGCTGCCTTCGGCGAAGGATTCCAGATGGAAGACCGCGGCGCAATCGGCCGTCTGCTGGTCGCCGGATTCCGGTCCGACAGAGAGCGTGACCGTGCATGTGCCCGGCATCGGCAACCCATCGGCCGGCACGATGCGCACGTCGACCTGCGGGGCCAAGGTCGGCAGTTCGATTTCCACCGGCACCACGTCGCCATGCGCGGCCAGGGTGGTTATGGCAAACGCCGTGTCCTGTTCGGCGAACACCCATTTGCTCGCCTTGACCCGAACCGGCCGACCGATCGGCACCGCATCCACGCGGGCACGACCGCTGGCGTCGGTAGTGGCGTGGAGATTGCCGATAGTCTCGCCAAAGTCGTCGTAGCTCAGCCAAACCAGGGCATTTCCGACCGGTGCGCCGGACGCCCGGAAGACATGCACCAGCGCGCTGCCCCGCCCGATCAGGGTCAGATCCAGGGTTTGCTGGCCGGCCTGATCCAGGCTGACCGTGCTCCGGGTCGTCACCTGGTTGCGCGGGTCGCGGGCGACGATCTCGATGGCGCCGAATGGCAGGTCCGGTAGGCCACCCAAGTCAATCCACCGTACTTCAGCCCTACTGGTTTACGGAGGGCGCCGGTCCGCATCCGTCATTTTCGCACTCAGCACACACAACTTGGGTCGAACTTCAGCCCGACAATGCGTCGGATTGGCATCCGACCTACTTACTGATGGTCGGGTATCACCCCACTCGTTGGCCGGTGTAGCCGCGAGGCGGTGGCCGGGTGGTCTGTCCCCCTTCATGTGCTCGTGACACAAACAGACTGTTGTCGCGCATTGCGATGTCGATCACCCCGAGAAAATCAGGGGCGGTCTTGGCGAGCACGTTCCGACGAGCGGCGTGCGATGCGATCCAAGTCGTGACGGCAACCATTATTATCGTCGGCTCAAGCCCTTGCCACGGGGCGGTCGCTTCCCGACCTCTCGTCTGGTTTGGACGACTCTCTGGCGGCGGGATAGACTGCCCGCTCGTTTCCAGGTTCCCCAATGGGCGGAGTCGCACGATGTCGCCGTTCGATCTATTCAGGCGCGTTTCCCAAGCGCCCACCAATCCGAAGGTAGCGTCGGCTCCCAGGGAATTCGACGTCGCCGAGCTCTACCAGGGTCCGATCCAGATCGGAGCGACGGCGGCAGATGAAGTGCGGAATCTCGATGAAAAATTGCGTCAGGCTTACTTCTGGATTGTCAACAACGCGATCATCAGCCCGCACTACGACATCGAGTACCACCAGGGCCCGGCCCCGACCTATTCGGTCGGCGACAGCAAGCGAACGCTGACCCTGCCGTCGGCGCAGAGCTATTCGAGTTTCATCCTTTTGCCGCTATTGACCTTTGCCACGCGGCGCAAATGCCTGTTTGTCGGCGGACCCGGACGCGGCAAGACCGCCAGCGCCATCCTGATGGCGGTGCTCGCTGGCTACTGCGTGCGGGACGTGCGCCGCGCGATGCAACACGGGCATCCGCAGATGACCATTGCCGACCTGCTCGGCAATCCGCTGCCCGCGGATCTGGTGGCCGCCCAAAGCATGGAGGAGATTCGGATTGCATGGCGGTCGTGGCTGTCCATGCGGGTAAAAATCATCGACGAATACAACCGTATTCCTACACGTACCCAGAGCGCTTTGCTCACGGTCATGGGCGACAACTATGCGGAAGTCTTGGATCACATTTTCGAATGCCCGGACGCAGCTTGGTTCCTGACCGCCAATGATGATCGCGGCGGCGGCACTTACCAGGTGATCGAGGCGCTGCGCGACCGCATCGATGTCATCGTGCAGGCGCTCGCCTTCAATCCCCGCTTTCTCGACGAGTTGTTGTTGCGGATCGAGGCAGACATCCGACCGGAAGAGGTAGTGCCGCGCGAGATCATTTTCACCCCAGAAGAATGCGATCGCATGGTGGTGGATATCCGACAGATCAACATACCCTCCGAGGTGCGCCGACGCCTTGAATTTTTTGCCAGTCAGTTCGAACTGCTCGAAGTCGCGGGTGCGCAATTTGAATATCTGACCAAGGACACGGCACGGTTGTCCGGCGCGGACTGGGCGCAGGTCACGACCAGCGACACCGGTCGCGACCGTCTCAAGGATCTGGGTTGTCAGACGCGCAATGGCCTGTCGGTACGTAACTTGATGACCTTGCTCCTGTACGCCAAAGCCTTGGCGTATTTTCGCGGCGATCGAGCGGTTGACCTGGACGACCTGCGCCAGATTCTGCCGTTCGTGCTGCACGACAAATTGCTTCCGGATCTGGAAGCTCCGTTTTTCGGGCTGCCAGAAAACGCCGCGTATCGCACCGATCGCTTGAGCTGGTTACGGAGGTTGTTCGACCTCTCCAATGCCGAATACGACCGTTTCGACCTGGACCGCAACGATCCGGTGGGCGAATTGTCCGCGGAATTCGCCAAAGGTCTGGACGGTCTCGGCGAAGGCGACACGCGGCAACGACTGACCCGAATCGAGCGCTTGGTCGACGAGCGCGTCAAGGGCCGCAAACTGTACGGCCACCTGTACGACGACTTGCTCAAGCTGAAGTACCTGCATCAGCGCTACACAAACTACCTCCACTGGTTGCGCGCGCGCTAGCTGGCGAACTCGACATGAATAATTCCCTAGCGCCGGTCTCGGAGGCACTCGCCGCAGTCCTTGGCTCGGGCCGAACGCATTTCAATTCCCGCGTCAGCGAGGCCAGACATCGCTATCCGGGCCTTGATACGGCGGCTTTTGCGGCGTTTTTACGAACCGGCCTGGATAGCGTCGCCCGCAGTGTCGCCGAGATCGCTCCGGAACGAACTGCGGCCGTAGTTTCGGACGCGTACGACATCGCGCTTGAACTGATTGCCCAGGGACAGGCCGGTCCGGGAGCGCGCAGCAACGCGGTCGAACGGGTGTGGGTCGCTCTCGCACCCAAGCTTGCGCGCCTCGTGGCGGCGGAGCCGATTCAGGTGCTCGGGGCTCTGAGCAATTCGGCGATCCATGTCACCGGAGTGCCCAGCGCGCGTTTCGATGACTGGTTGGGGGGCATGGCCACTGTGGCCGAACACGCGGATTCTACGGCGCAGTTGCGTTCGCTGGGAGCCATCATGGCCTGGCGGGCGGGCCTCGCGCATTTTCGGGAAGGCGCTATGCAATGCGCGGACGCACTGCCAGAACCGTTGGCATTGCTCGCCATGGGCGCGAGTCACGCTGCCAATTGGCCTTTGTTACGGGAAGCCTGCCGTGCCGATCCCTGGTGGTCTCCCAATCCGGTAGCGCGCGACGCGGTTCGCAATGGCAGGTACGTGGGGCAGTTCACTGGCTTTGGCGGCACATTCGCGCAGCCGCCGACGGTGCGCGCGTGCCCGCTAGGTTTTCTGGTCCGCAGTGGGGACCGTTATGGCTTGTTGGTCGCTGACGTATATGGCGCCGTGCTGCTGCCGGCAACCGGCGACGAGTATGCAAAAGCCGAGTCGACCGCCCAATATCCACCGGTGCAGGTCGCGGGTCGGCAACTGGTCATTGGCAATCGCCGCATCGATATCGACCTACCCGAAGATGGAATGGCTGCCAGTGGCAACCAGCACACGGTCGCGGTGACGTCGCCCTACACCCATCTGATCCGCCTGCTGCCCCGCACATGACCAAGCCCACGTCTCCGTTGGGTGCCAGGTCGTCACACACACTGATCGAGCGCTGGCGCGGCGCCTGGCCGCAGGCACTGGCCGTGTGGAGCAAATACACCCGCCTGCGCGATGCGCGACTGTGCGCAAGCCGGGTCGAAGCGTCCGAGGAAGGCCTGATTGGCAGCTTTGCGATGATCCGGTTGTTGGACCAGAGCGTTGTGGTCGATCTGGAAACCACCCACCGCCTGGGTCTGGACGGCTACGCGGTGGAGATCCTTGCCCATGAAATCGGCCACCATGTGCTGGCGCCGGCGACGGCGACCGATCAGTTTCGGCTGCTGGCGCGCATCCGTCGTGCGCTGCCGACTCTGGAGCGGCATGCGCCGATGGTTGCGAATCTCTACACCGATCTGTACATCAACGATCGCTTGCAGCGGCAGGCCGGACTGCGCATGGCGGACATCTACCGGCGGTTGGCAACCAACGCCGGTAACGCGCTGACCGCTAACCCGGGTGGCGTGTGGACGCTCTATATGGGCATCTACGAGCGCCTATGGAACCTGGACAAGGGCAGTCTCGGCGGTCCGCTCGACGACGAGCCCAGCGCACTCGATGCCTGGCTTGGCGCACGCTTGATCCGCGTCTATGCAGGGGACTGGATGACGGCTGCCGGTCGCTTCGCTTCGCTATTGTTGCCATACCTGATCGCTGACTCCGCCAACGACGCCATGATCGGCTTTGTGCAAGACACCAAGGACGCCGCCGAAGGTTGCGAGCCATCTGGCGCACAGGACATAGAGGACGACGAAATCGCCGGGGTGATGCATCCCGCGGAGGATCCGAACGTCACCGGCGCCGATCGACCCGCGCCCGCAGAGCCTTCGGCCCCGGCTGGAAATCGCGGCCAGACCAGGGAACCTTTCGAGTACGGTGATATCCTGCGGGCGGCCGGCATCAAGCTGTCCGATCACGACATCGCCGTGCGCTACTACCGCGAGCGTGCACTGCCGCACCTCGTGGCATTCCCGACCCGACCCAGCCTCGATTCTCCCGAGCCGCAACTCGAAGGACTGGAACCCTGGGAAAGCGGTGACCCATTGGACGAAGTCGATTGGCTGCAATCGATCATTCAGTCGCCGCAGGTTATTCCCGGTGTGACCACCGTCCGGCGACAGTACGGACACGAGCCGGCCACTGAAGCAACCCGTATTCCCGTGGATCTGGATATGTATGTCGATAGCTCCGGATCGATGCCGGATCCGCAACGGCAAATCTCGTTTGTGGCGCTGGCGGGCGCGGTAATCGCATTGTCGGCGTTGCGCGCCGGATCGCGCGTGCAAGTCACGCTGTGGAGCGGCAAGCACCAGGTAACCCACACCGATGGATTCGTGTCAGACCAGGACAGCGTTCTGCGTGTGTTGACCGGCTTCTATGGCGGCGGTACGACATTTCCCATCCATCGCCTGCGCGACACCTTCGCCAATCGACCCGCCAGTGCACGACCGGCGCATATCCTGATGATTTCGGACGACGGAATCATCACCATGTTCGATGCCGATGAGCACGGAAACAGTGGCTGGAAAGTGTCCGCGCAGGCGATGATGGCCGGCCGCGCCGGCGGTACCATGGCGCTCAACATCCCGGAAGATTGGGAGATTCGCGGCTACGGAAATCCCGGCATTGCCTTGCAACGGGCCCGTCGTGAACAAGGCTGGGACATTCACGCCATCGCCCAAATGCAGGACCTGTTGGAGTTCGCGCGACGATTCAGTCGCCGACACTACGACACCGGCATCGCAAATGACCGCGGGTTGGCGACATGATCATCCTGTGGCGGGTGACAACGCGTTGCAACCTGGCGTGCAGCTATTGTGCCTATGATCGCCGGCTGCCCGGCCCACGGCACGACGTGAATGAGGCAAGCGTGCGACGGTTCGGTGAAGTGCTGGCCGACTACCGCCGAACGACCGGCGAGCGAGTGTTGTTGAGCTGGCTGGGTGGCGAGCCGCTGCTGTGGCGACCGATCTTCGAAGCATCGAGCCGGCTCCGGCACGCACATGGCATTGAAATCAGCGCTACCACTAATGGTTCTACCCTGCACGTACCTGATGCCGTCCAGTGCGTTCTGGATTCCTTCTCCGAATTGACCGTGAGCGTCGATGGCCATGCGGATTTTCACGAGTCGGTGCGTGGTTGCCCGGGCGGCTGGCAGCGCCTGCGGTCCGCAGTACGATCGTTGGCGCAAGCCCGAGAACTGGCGCATGCCCGGCTCAAGCTGCGCATCAACGTGGTGCTGATGCGCGACAATCTTGCCGAATTTGTCACTTTGTGCGTCGAGCTCGCTGACTGGCGGATCGATGAAATCACCTTCAATCAGCTCGGTGGACGCGATCGACCGGAGTTCTTCTCCGCGCATGGTCTGCGTCCGCAAGACGCAGTGGCGTTGCGCGCACTTTTGCCGCCGTTGCGTGAGAAACTGGCGAGTCGCGGTGTGCGGTTGTGCGCCAGCGAGCGCTACCTGCAGCGGATCGAAGCCAGCGCCGGGGATCAGCGCATCGCGGTCGATGATTGCGCGCTGGGCGAGCGATTCCTGTTCATCGACGAAGCCGGCCGTATCTCGCCGTGCAGTTTCACCGGCGCGGAATACGGCCGCCAGATCGAAAGCATACGCAGCGCAGCGGACTTGATCGGCCTTGCTTCCCGCCATCGTGACGCCCGCGCCGCTGCGCGAGCCGCAGTGTGTAGCGACTGTCCGTCCACCCAGGTATTCGGCAAATTTTCGGCCTGACCATGCAACGATCCGGCCCACCTCTCGAAACCCTGGTCCGTCGGCTGATCGAGACGCCGCCGGATTTCCTCGACGAACCGCGAATTGGCAACGCAGGCCGAGTGTTCGTCGCCGCCCTAGTCAATGACTTGCTGTTCCTCCACGGCGGTTGCGCCCCGGTCGCCGCGCTGGCTCGCTTCCATTCCGTCGACGCCAGCGCCGATCGTAATCGTCTGACGCTGGTCATGATTGCCGTCTGGTTGTTGGCCGATGAGTGGTTTGTCGCGGCGCGCATACAACAACCGGCCTTATTGGCAGTGCTCGATCAAGCGATTGCGGAATTGGCGATTGCCACGCCCGCCGGGAAATTCGTTACAGATCCCGATCGTCGCGAGGAACTCGCGCGCCTGCTACTGGCCCGGCTCGACTTCCGTCCGGACGGCGAAACCATAGCCCAGGCCAGCGACCGCCTGTCGGGCCTGAGCGGCAGCGAGCGGCGGCGACTGCTGGAAGCCAGTCGTGCGGCCGAACAACGCGCCCGCGCGATTCGCGAGGCGCTGGCGAAAAAGGCGGCGGAAGAATCGGCCGACAAATGGACGCGCGAATGATCGACCAGCCGACCGATCGGGATCGTTACCCAACCTTGACCGCTGCAGGGCGGCGCATGCTGCGGCGCCTGCGCGAGCACCCCGCCGCGCCGATCTACCGCAATGCCAGCGGCAACCGCCTCAGCGCAGCCGATATCGAGGGCCTGCGCGCGTTCGAGCAGGAAATCTTACCTGCGGCCGTGGACTGGTCTCCGAATGGTGTTCCGAAGTGGGTGTCCGATGTCGTACAACACGCGTTTGCCGAGGTGCCTTACTACCGAACGTTGGGGGGCGCTCCGCCACGCTTCGAGGATATTCCGTGCGTCGGCCGCGGCGACCTCTCTGCCGACATAACCCGTTTCGTTCCCGATTCCCTCCCGCTCGATCGGTTGATCAATTTTCGAACCACCGGAACCACCGGAAACCCGCTACTGATCGCTTCGCATCCAGTGGTAGCCGCGCGATACCTCACTTTTCACAAGCGGGCGTTGCGCCGCTTCGGTGTCGAGTTGCGGTACCGGCGCGACCAGGTGGGAGTGGTTTTGCTCGGGCACCAGCGCAAATGTTTTACCTATGTTTCGGTCACCCCGCTCATGGATGAATCCGGCCTGGCGAAGATCAACCTGCACCCGGACGACTGGCGCGAACCGGAAGATCGCGCCCGCTACCTGGACGCGCTGGACCCGGAGATTTTTGCGGGTGACCCAATTTCGTTCGCGGAATTGCTGACACTGCCGCTGACGGCACGGCCACGCGCACTGATTTCCGTGTCGATGGCGCTTTCGACGGGATTGCGGTTGCGGCTGGAAGCCCGCTTCGAATGTCCTGTGCTGGATGTTTATTCGCTGAACGAAGTGGGACCCGTGGCCGTGTTCGATCCGGGCGCAGGCGGGCACGTACTTTTGCAGCCGCAGCTCTACGTCGAAATTCTGGACGCTGACGCAAACCCCGTTGCCCCCGGCCAGCGCGGCGAAATCACCGTCACCGGCGGGTTCAATTTCTGCCTGCCGTTAGTGCGTTACCGGACCGGCGATTTCGGGGCGCTGGTTGCGGGATCCGATGCGCCGGTGATCCTGGGGCTGTGCGGGCGACCGCCAGTACGGTTTCGGAATCGGTCGGGCGTGTGGTTCAATAACATCGACGTCAGTCACGCGCTTGGCGCCATCGCCTTTTCACGCTACGGTCTGCACCAGGACGCCACCGGAGCATTGACACTTTGGGTAACTTCCGCCGAGACGACTTTGGCGGAGCCTGCGCTGGCCTCGCTGCGGTCCCTGTTCGGCGACCAGTCCATTGCAGTCCAGCCGATCGGTAGCGACGACAAGTTCGTCCAGTACTGGTCCGACCTTGCGGGAAATTCGCCATGATCTCTCCGCTGGAGATTTCCGCCAATTTTGTCGTCACCATTTCCATCCTCCTGGCTGGACGCAACAGCATGCACACATGGTGGACCGGCATCGTCGGCTGCGCACTATTCGCCCTGGTCTTTTTCACGGCCCGGCTCTATGCCGACGTGGTGCTCCAGGTGTTTTTCATCGTCACCAGCACGCTGGGCTGGTGGCTATGGTTACGTGGCAATCAGGGCGCCGCACTTGCCGTATCTAGGGTTGCATCACCCATCCTGGCGCGGTCGGTGATGTTCGGCATTCTGGCCGCCTTCGTTTACGGTGCGCTGCTGCATCGATTCACCGATGCGTATGCGCCATTTTTCGACTCGGCAGTGCTGGTCTTCAGCGTGATCGCACAAGTGTTGCTGATGCAGCGCCGCTTGGAGACCTGGTCCTTCTGGCTGCTGGTCAACACCATCGCCGTACCTCTCTACGCAAGTCGCGGCTTGTATCTGACCGCAGTGCTGTATGCCGTCTATTGGCTGAATGCAGCAATCTCCTGGCGCCACTGGCGCCGGTTGCTCAGCGAAGGCACAGTCACTTGCACGGACAAAGCGTACGCGTGAAGGCTCGCTTCGCCATCGGATTGGTGGTTGGGAAGTTCTGCCCCCTGCACCAGGGACATCAGCACTTGATCAACCACGCCTTGCGCGCCTGCGATCGGTTGATCGTGGTCAGCTATTCTCAGCCGCAGTTCGATCGCTGTCAGCGCGCCAATCGGGATCGATGGATCGCCGAACTGTTCCCGACGGTCACGCGCCTGGTGATCGATGACACTTCGCTGGCCGAGCTCTGTCGCGCCAAGGGCCTTACCGTCCGCGCCCTGCCTGCGAATGACGCGCCCGACGATGAACACCGTTGTTTTGTAGCGTGGCTATGTTGTTCGCTGCTCGAAACGGCCGTCGATGCGGTCTTTACCAGCGAACACTACGGCGACGGATTCGCTGCGGCACTGACCAATTACTTCCATGCGCATTGCGCACGGCCACGACCGGTACAGCACCAATGCGTCGATCTTGCCCGGGAACAAATACCGATCCGCGGCACCGACGCGCGGTCCGATCCCTACCGGAACCGGCATTTTCTGGCACCAGTCGTCTTTGCGGATTTGATTCAAAGAGTTGCCATTCTCGGTGGTGAATCGAGCGGAAAGACCACCTTGGCGCAGTCGTTGGCGAGCCATCTCGCCGCCGAGTGGGTGCCCGAATTTGGGCGCGAGCTGTGGCAGCGGCAGAACGGCGAACTCCGGCAGGACGACATGCTGAAGATCGGCCGGACCCAAGTAGCAAACGAGCTTCAGATTGGGCATCGGACCCGCCACTGGCTGTTTTGCGATACCACACCCCTGACTACCGCTTTCTACAGCCAGGAGATGTTCGGGCGGGTCGACGCCGAGTTGGCACGCCTGGCGTCACGCGAATACGACCACTACGTACTGTGTGGGCCCGATTTCCCATTCGTGCAGGACGGTACCCGCCAAGGCGCGCCATTCCGGGACAGGCAACACGCCTGGTACCTACGCGAACTGAATGCGAGAAAGGTCGCGTTTTTTGTTGCGACCGGTACCGTTGTCGAGCGGCTGGCGGCAGTAGCCTCTTGGTTGGAGGCAGGTCTACAGCAGGACCGTCCGGACAAGGTCGCTCAAACCATAGACCGATCGAGCCCCAACAACCATCACTCGATCGGGGCGATCGCCACCCGCACGCGCAGGCGCTGGCCGGGTTCGAAGTTCATGCGCGACATGTAGACCTGGCCGCGATAGCGATACTGCACGTCGTAGCCGGCGACGCGCCGGTCTTCGCGCTCGACTTCGACCACGCGGCAATCTTCACCCGTTTCGCGGTAGCCGCGGCTGGAACCGGCGATGTGCTTGTCATCGACGTCGCGGCCGACCGCGCCGCCGATCACCGCACCGGCCACCGTCGCCGCGCGGCGACCATCGCCCTTGCCGACGGTATTGCCGAGCACCCCACCGACAATGGCGCCGATGATGGTGCCGCTGGCATTGCTGTCTTTGCGCGGGCGTCGGTATTCACTGGTTTCGTAACACTGTTCACGCGGCTCGCGGGTGATGTAGGTCTCGTAGACCGGGTCCACCCGCAACACATCGGCGTAGTCGTAACTGACGTTCTCGCTGCGGTCGTCGTATTGCTCGGCAGCGGCGGGATCGTCGTAACGCGGGACCGGCTGGGCCACTGCGAACACAGGCAACAGCAGGCTCAGCAGGGCAAGGCGCAGGATGGGCATGGCGGTGATTCCTTGGTCGGCCGGGAGCAGCGGTGAGCCGCTGATAACGGGCATTTAAGCATGGGTTGAATGAATGCAGGCCAAGTTTTCCGGCGCCGCCGAAGCGGGATACCGGATTGGTTCATCAAGGCCATGGCCGACCCGGAATCGGCTTCTGCCGAGCGCTTCGGCACCGCCCGCATCCGGCCGATCGGCACCGGCCACCGGCGTGGCCGCGTGGCCTTGCCACTTTCCGCGCCCAGGCCGGCTAAAATGCCGGTTCAGACCCGACCGGATCGAACATGTCGTTACGCCTGTACAACAGCCTGAGCCGTTCCCTGGAAGTATTCACCCCGGCCGATCCGGCGCGGGTCACGCTGTACGTCTGCGGACCCACCGTCTACAACTACGTGCACATCGGCAATGCCCGGCCACCGGTGGTGTTCGGCCTGTTGGCGCGGCTGTTGCGCCGCCACTTCGGCCAGGTCGTCTATGCCCGCAACATCACCGATATCGACGACAAGATCAACCAGGCCGCGATCGATCAGCAGGTGCCGATCCAGACCATCACCGAGCGCTTTACCCGCGCCTACCAGGAAGACATGGCCGGGCTCGGGGTCGAGCCACCCGACCTGATCCCGCACGCCACCGACCACATCGCGGACATCATCCGCATGTGCGAGCGCCTGATCGCGAGCGGCCACGCCTACGTAGCCGAGCAGCACGTGCTGTTTTCGGTCGCCGCCTTCGCCGAGTACGGCCGCCTGTCCGGGCGTTCGACCGACGAATTGCTGGCCGGCGCCCGCGTCGAGGTCGCCCCGTACAAGCGTGACCCGGGCGACTTTGTGCTTTGGAAGCCATCCACAGCGGAACTGCCGGGCTGGGATTCGCCCTGGGGTCGCGGCCGCCCGGGCTGGCATATCGAATGCTCGGCGATGTGCGAGGCGCACCTCGGCGAGACCATCGACATCCACGCCGGCGGCGTCGACTTGCAGTTTCCGCACCACGAAAACGAGATCGCACAGAGCACCTGCGCCCACGGCGGGCGGCCGTTCGCACGCTTCTGGCTGCACAACGGCATGCTCAACATGGACGGGCGCAAGATGTCGAAGTCGCTCGGCAACGTGTTCCGGGTACACGACCTGCTGCGCGAGCACCCGCCCGAGGCGCTGCGCTATGCCCTGCTGTCGGCGCACTACCGGCAACCGCTGGACTGGTCCGATGGCCTGATCGAGCAATGCGTGCGCACGCTCGATCGCCTGTACGGCACCCTGCGCGAACTGCTCGATGTGCCGCTGGCCGCGGCCGAGTATGTGGTGCCAGCGGCATTCGAGGCGGCCCTCAACGACGATCTGAATACGCCGCAGGCACTGGCCGCGCTAGCCGAGCTCGCCAGCATCGCGCGCAAGGCCGAAGGGATCGCAGCCCGCCGTCAGGCCAAGGCCGAACTGCTCGGCGCCGGCGCCCTGATCGGGCTACTGCAACAGACGCCGGAACAATGGTTCTGCCGCGGAATCCCGAGCCACGGTACCGACGCCAGCGCGATCGACTGCCGGTTGGCCGAACGTCAACAGGCCAAAGCGGCGCGCGACTTCGGGCGTGCCGACGCGATCCGCGCCGAGCTTGCCGCTCAGGGCATAGAAATCGAGGACACCCCCGGCGGCACTCGCTGGAAAGTCGCCAACAAGGTGCCGGAGTGCCATTCATGAGCAGTGCCGCAGACCAACGGCAAGCGGAAATCGTCGAGGAATTCGGTGTGTTTTCGGACTGGAGTGACCGCTACCAGCATCTGATCGACCAGGGCCGACACCTGCCGGCGTTTCCGGAAGAATGGAAAACCGACCAGCACCGCCTGCGCGGTTGCCAATCGCTGGTGTGGATCGTCACCGAGGGCGACCGCGCGGCCCTGAACTTCCGGGCGATCAGCGATTCCGCGATCGTGTCCGGGCTGGTCGCGCTGGTGCTCAGGGTCTACTCGGGGCTATCGGCCGCTGAAATTGTCGCCACCGAACCGGATTTCATCGAGGCGGCCGGACTCAAATCGCACCTGTCGATAACCCGCGCCAACGGCCTGGTGGCGATGCTGGCGAGGATCAAGGAAGAAGCGCAACGGGCACTGCAGGAAGGCCCCTGAAAACGGAGGAGAGTTGGTGTTCGGTGTTCGGTGTTCGGTGTTCAGGGGTGGCCTGAATCCGAAAACCGAAAACCGAAAACCGAAAAACTGAAAACCGATCACCGACCACCGACCACCGACCACCGATTGCGCTTATTCGCCCATCTGCCGCTGGCGGTGCTCCCAGCGTTCCTGTGCGTCCACGGTGCGTTCTGCGGTCGGGCGCGCAATCAACCGCTCCAGTCCGATCTCGTCGCCGGTGTCGATGCAATAGCCGTACTGTCCATCGTCGAGTCGGCGCAGGGTTTCGTCGATCTTGGAGATCAATTTGCGATAGCGATCGCGGGTCCGCAGTTCCAGCGAGTTTTCGGTCTCGCGGGTGGCGCGCTCGGCCTCATCGCCGACATCGCGGACTTCATCGCGCAGGTTGTCGATGGTCTGCTTCGACTCTTCGACCAGATCCGCGCGCCATTTCTCCAGCAACTGCCGGAAAAACTCCTGGTGGCGCGGGCACATGTACGGCTCTTTGGACGAGGGCGCATAGCCGTCGGGCAATTTGAAGCGTTTGCCGGGAACCGAGGGTTTGCGCGGGGGCAACTGCGCGCCCTTGGCTCTGCGGCCGGCATCTTCCGAAGGAGCGACCGCCTTGGCCACCACCATCCCCCTGGGCAGGGGTGTCGGCTTGTGTGCACGGACCGCGCTGACGGCGGCCGGCGCCGGCGCTGGCGCGGCCTTGGGC
>JBGSKT010000130.1:0-5052 GCA_041741075.1 Lysobacterales bacterium | reverse complement strand
TTCGCGGCGCGACGCGCCTTGCGGCCACCCGCCCCGGCGACCAACGCGCTCCACGGGGAAAGTCCGACAGGCTGCTAGGCCCGTTGCCGGCCGCGGTCGGCTCACCCGCCGTTCGCAATCGCCCCGTCAACTTGAGCATTCGGCATCGGCATCCAGGGCACCAGCCCTCTGCCGGCGCACCTTGCGCAACAAGTGCCGCGGTTCACGAGCGGCAGCGATGGCCTTGGGCGCAGGCCGCCAGGGCGCGCCATCGCATCACTGCTCGCGCCTCCCAAAGCACTTCAGTAGGGCGTTCGCACCCGGCCGGGATTGCCGTCGCCGCCGATACCGCATTGCAGCAAAATTGACGTAGATCATGTTTATCTACTTTAGGTTTTACTAACCTACGTCCATCGACCAAGCAGTCTGCGCTTGCGCAACCCGGATGCCGTCATCCAGCGCCTGGTCCGGCACTTCCAGTCAGGAGGCATTATGTTCATCCTAAAGCGAGCACTGGCAATAGTCGCCGCCCTGGCGTTCCTGGCCAGCACCGGGCCAACCGCCGCTGCCACCACCGACAACGCAATCGGCCAAGTGCCAACGTCCACCGCCGATCACAGCAAATTCGCGGAATTGAACCGCGACTTCACATCCGGCCCGGAAGTCACCAAGGCCTGTCTGGCCTGTCACACCGAGGCCGCCAAGCAGATCCACCAGACCCAGCACTGGAACTGGGAGTTCACCAACCCCGATACCGGGCAGTTGCTGGGCAAGCGCAACGTCATCAACAACTTCTGTACCTCGCCGACCTCGAACCTGGACGACTGCGCGAGCTGTCACATCGGCTACGGCATGCGCGATGCCACCTTCGACTTCAGCTCGGAAACGAATGTCGATTGCCTGGTCTGCCACGACTCCAGCGGCAAGTACCGCAAGCCGCTCGGCTTTGCCGGCAACGTGCTGACCGAGAAAACCGAATACCCGCCGCACTCGGGCAAGTTCATCCGCGCCACCAACCTGCGCGAGGTCGCGCAGCGGGTCGGCAAGACCCGTCGCGAGAACTGCGGCACCTGCCACTTCTATGGCGGCGGTGGTGATGGCGTCAAACATGGCGACCTCGACAGTTCGCTCGATTTCCCGGACCGCGCACTCGACGTACACATGGATGCCGACGGCAACAATTTCTCTTGCGCCACCTGTCACCAGACCGAAGGCCACCAGGTACCGGGCAGCCGCTACGCGCCGACCGCCATGGATCAGGGCGACGCGCACCTGCGCGGCAAGGCCGACGTTGGCAATCCGGCGACCTGCCAGTCCTGCCACGGCCAGTCACCGCACAAAGACGCCGCAAAGCTCAACGACCACACCGATATCGTGGCCTGCCAGACCTGCCACATCCCCGCGTTCGCGCGCGGCGACGTGCCCACGCGGATGGTCTGGGACTGGTCCACCGCCGGCAAGCGCGGCAGCGACGGCGAGCCGCTGGAGATCACCGACGACGACAGCTACGTCACCTACGTCGGCACCAAGGGCGACTTCGTACTCGGCGAAAACGTCGTCCCCGATTACGTCTGGTTCAACGGCACCGTGGACTACACCTTGATCGGCGACCAGCTCGATGCGTCGCGGCAGCCGGTCTACATCAACCGCTTCCAGGGCAGCGCCGACGACGGCAAGTCGATGATCTGGCCGATCAAGACCTTCCGCGGCAAGCAACCCTACGACCCGGTCGCCAAGTCGCTGGTGGTGACCCACCTGTACGGCCACGACGACACCGCCTACTGGACCAATCTCGACTGGCAGAAAGCGGTCGCCGCCGGCATGGCCACCACCGACCGCGCGTTCTCGGGACAGGTCGATTTCATCGAAACCATCTCGCAGTGGCCGATCACGCACATGGTCGCGCCCAAGGAGCAGGCACTCGCCTGCAACCAATGCCACACGCGCGGCGGGCGCCTGGACCAGGTGCAAGGCATCTATATCCCGGGTCGCGACCGCAACCCGCTGCTCGACCGACTCGGCTGGTTGCTGGCAACGCTGATTCTCGCCGTAACGGCCGTGCACGGTGGCATCCGCCTCGCCAGTCGCATGCACCGATCAAGGAGTAGGTCATGACCCGCATCTACATATTCGAACGCTTCGAGCGCTTCTGGCACTGGAGCCAGGCACTGCTGGTGATCGGCATGCTCGCCACCGGCTTCGAGATCCACGGCAGCTTCCGTCTGCTGGGCTTCGAGCAGGCGCATACCGTGCACACCACTGCTGCATGGGTGCTGATCGGCCTATGGGTGTTGGCCATCTTCTGGCACCTCACCACCGGCGAATGGCGGCAGTACATCCCGACCATGAACAACGTCGGCCCGATCGTCCGCTACTACGCGCTGGGCATCTTCCGCGGCGAACCACACCCGTTCCGGATCACCCGCGCGCACAAGCACAACCCGCTGCAGGCACAGGCGTATCTGGCCATCAAGGTGTTGATCAACCCGTTGCTCTGGCTATCCGGGCTGGCTTATCTCTATTACAACGAACTCGCCGCCGCCGGTTTCGCGACCAAGCTCTCGACCATCGCCCTGCTGCATACCGCGGCGGCATTCCTGATGCTCGCGTTCCTGATCGCGCATCTCTATCTGATCACCACCGGCCACACGCTGGCCGCCCAACTCAAAGCCATGATCACCGGCTGGGAAGACAGCGCGGAGGACCCGAACGCGCGCTGATCGATCGGTGCGCGCCGACTTTCAAGTCAGACCAAGGAGTACCGCGATGAACAATATCCTAACCAAAACCCTGCTCGCGGCCTGCATATCCGCGCTGCTAATGCCGTCCCATGTGCGCGCCGACGAGGCCGAACTGCTCAACCGGATTGACGCCCTGGCCAAAGAGCTGGCCGAATTGAAGAGCCAGGTGGAAGCGGGCAAAACCCGCAGCGACAACAACGTCAAAGCGACCGAAGCCTTGCAGAAGAAGATCGGCAAGGTCGAGGACAAATCACTGGCCAAATGGCTTGAACTCGGCGGCGATTACCAGTTCCGAGTCGATAATCTGCAGGGCGAGACCCGCACCTTCACCGACGTCAAATCCACTTTCGAAAATGCCCAGCAGGCACTGCAGGCCGACTTCTTCGCCAATCCGTCCACCGTGCCCGGCTCGTCCACCTTCTTCGGCGGAATGGGCCTATCGACCGCCGGCGCGCTGAGCACGCTGATGCAGTTCTCGCAGAACATGGCCTCGGTGCAGGACTACAACCAGGCCAGTGCCTTCATGGCCAACCCGATGAATGCCGGCCTGATCCAGGGGATCGGCGGCTTCGCGGCCACGGTGCCCGCGTTCAAGCCGGACAATTCCACCCTGTACAGCAACCGCTTCGGCCTCGATATGCACATCAAGGCGACCCAGAATGTGGTCATCACCACCCGCCTGCTGATGTACAAGACCTTCGGCGCCAACGATGCCAGCGCGGTCACCAATGCTGGTTCGGCACCGTTCTTTGCCGACCGCGTCGGCACCTTCGACGGCACCCTCGGGCATATTCCATCCAGCAATTTTCTAAACGTCGATCGGGCCTACGCCACCTGGAGCAATATCCTCGATCAGAATCTGTGGTTTTCGGTCGGACGCCGGCCGTCGTCCGACGGCGTGCCGCGCAACCTGAAGCAGAACCGCCCCCGCCCGGGCAACGGCGGCACCCCCTCGCTGCTGGTCGATTATGCCTTCGACGGCATGTCGCTCGGCTTCGCCCCGGATCTCGACGCGCTGCCCGGTTCCTACCTCAAACTCTGCTATGGGCGCGGGTTCGAGAGCGGGTTCCGTTCGCCGCCCAACAACTCGCTGGAAGACACCGACATGTTCGGCATCCAGTTCGTGCCGATCGACACCGACCCGCTGCGCATCTGGACGCAATGGAACCGCGGCTTCAACATCTTCGATGCCCCGGTCATACGCGACACCTTTTTCGGCAACACCATGCCGGAGACCAATCTGGGCGATCTCGAATGGTGGGGCGCCGGCGCGATCGGCGTGTTCGAGGAGGTCGGCAAGGGCGACCTGCATTACTTTGCCGAAATCGGCCACAGCATCAGCCACCCGAACGACCATGTGTCGTCGCAATTCGGTTTCCAGGGCCTGCTCACCGGCGGCTTCTTCAATCCGGAAGCGCCGACCAGCAAGACAGGCACCGCCATCGCGCTCGGCCTGCGTTACGACCTCGCCTACGACCTGCCAGCGACGACCAAACTGGGCTTCGAATACAACCACGGCAGCAAGAACTGGATCACCTTTGCGCCGGCCGCCGACGATATCTGGACATCAAAGGTCGGCACCCGTGGCAACGTCTACGACGCCTACATGATTCTGCAGTTGAACAAGCAGGCGCTGGCGTCCCACGACGCCAAGGCATTCTTCCGTCTGGGCTTCCAGTACTACGACTTCAACTATTCCGGCAGCAACAACTGGGTTGGCGCACCGGTCAAGTTGTCCGAAGTAAACGGGCAACTGATGACCACCACGCCGCTCGATCATGCCTACGACATCTATGGAACGTTCGAGGTCCAATTCTGATTGCCGCGACCGCGCCATCGGCAACTTTCCCCAACCCCAAGGAGTACGCCATGAACACTTTGCTCACCCGCATCATGCTCGCGACCGCATTGGCTTTGGCCACCCTCGCCTTCTCCGCTGGCGCGCTGGCCGAAGAAGTGAAGATGGTCGGCACCATCACCGAAATCCAGATTGCCGACGACGGCAACTCGGCGATCGCGATTCTGACCGACGGCAAGACCGGCAAATCGGTCAGCATCCGCATCGACGACCAGGTCACCCTGGACAAGTTCAAGGACGAGCGGATCGTCGAGGGCGACGAGATCCGCGTCAAGTACGATAATGCCGGCGGCAGCAACCACAGCCTGTCGTTCAAGAAGACCGCCGGCTGCTGAGCGCGCATCCGACCCGGCCGCGCCGCGAACGGAACCGGTACCGGAAAGGACCGCCGGCTCCCGGTGAACCCCTCGGGGTAGTACACCTGCACGTTGTAGAACGACGCAACGTTCCCGGCCTTGATGATCTCGGCGTCGC
>JBGSKT010000129.1:0-5973 GCA_041741075.1 Lysobacterales bacterium | reverse complement strand
CCTCGGCCTGCAGGCGCTGCTCGACCAGCGGCCCTGATCGCCGGACTTGGGCAGTGGGGCGGGCGGTTTTCCTGTGTTCCGACGCCCGGCGGGGCGCAATTCGAGCCCGAAACGCCTGGGCACGCGCTGGTTTGCCGATCTGGCCCGCATTGCCGAGTCGAAATTGCGAAATATCCGAGTGACTGCTGGGTAGATCTCCGATGGCACGGCTTCGGCGCTGTGGGACAATGCCGCCTCGGATCGATCATTGGTTGATCGGTTTCGCAGGATCTGAGACGGACGCACTGCAAAGTGTCGGCCAGCTTGTCCCCCCCCACCGCTGCCCTTCGAGGTAAATCCACCATGGCTATGGACGAAAACCGCAAGAAAGCGCTCAATTCCGCGCTGGCTCAGATCGACAAGCAATTCGGCAAGGGCGCGGTGATGCGCATGGGCGACAAGGTCAACGAGGTGATCGACGTGGTCTCGACCGGCTCGATCGGCCTGGATGTGGCGCTCGGCATCGGCGGCCTGCCGCGCGGGCGCGTGGTCGAGATCTACGGGCCGGAATCCTCAGGCAAGACCACGCTGACCCTGCAGGTGATCGCCAGTTGCCAACGCAACGGCGGCACCGCTGCCTTCGTCGACGCCGAACACGCGCTCGACCCGACCTATGCCGAAAAACTCGGCGTCGATGTAGACAACCTGCTGGTCAGCCAGCCGGATACCGGTGAACAGGCGCTGGAAATCGTCGACATGCTGGTGCGCTCCGGTGCGGTCGATGTGGTGGTGGTCGATTCGGTTGCGGCGCTGACGCCCAAGGCCGAAATCGAAGGCGAGATGGGCGACAGCCACGTTGGCCTGCACGCCCGGCTGATGAGCCAGGCGCTGCGCAAACTGACTGCGAACATCAAGCGCTCGAACTGCATGGTGGTTTTCATCAACCAGATCCGCATGAAGATCGGGGTGATGTTCGGCAGTCCGGAAACCACCACCGGCGGCAACGCGCTCAAGTTCTATGCCTCGATCCGCCTGGATATTCGCCGCACCGGCGCGATCAAGCGCGGCGACGAAGTGATCGGTTCAGAGACCCGGGTGAAAGTGGTCAAGAACAAGCTGGCGCCGCCGTTCCGCCAGGCCGAGTTCGAGATTCTCTACGGCGAGGGCACCTCGCGTGAGGGCGAACTGATCGAGATGGGTGTGACCGCCAACCTGGTCGAGAAATCCGGCGCCTGGTACAGCTACAACGGCGACCGCATCGGCCAGGGCAAGGACAACGTGCGCCTGTTCCTCAAGGAGCATCCGGAAATCGCCGCCGATATCGAGAAGAAGCTGCGCGCCAAATTGCTGGAAAGCAAACTGGTGGCGACGCCGGCGGTGATGGCCGAGGTCGAGGAAGACTGAGCGGGCGCGGATCAGTTAAAGCGGCGGGTGTGGACTGCGGCGCTCCGCGCCGCTGTGCGGTCGCTGTTGTCTGCGGCAGAAAGCATCCATAGCGGCGCATAGCGCCGCACTCCAAAGTGCCGCACGGGATAACGCCGCTTAGCCCGCGGCCGAGATCGCCGTCGGCGGTGGTTCGCCGGACATTTCGTCGAGCTTGGCGAAGTCGCGAATATGCACCTGCTTGCGTTCCACGGTCAGGATGCCCTGTTCCTCGAAACGGGTGAACAGGCGGCTGACCGTTTCCACCACCAGGCCCAGATAGCTCGCGATGTCCTGGCGCGACATGCTGAGCACAAACGAATCGTGGATGTGGTGCAGACGGCGGTGCCGGTCGGACA
Source organism: Lysobacterales bacterium (assembly GCA_041741075.1). Lineage (GTDB taxonomy): Bacteria > Pseudomonadota > Gammaproteobacteria > Xanthomonadales > Ahniellaceae > 0-14-3-00-62-12. The sequence continues at coordinate 4,213 of JBGSKT010000129.1, read as the reverse complement.
GGCTGCGCAGGAAGATCGCCAACCGCTCCTGCGCCTGCTTGCGGCCCATTATTACCAGGTGCTTGTGGTCCTTGACCACTTCGCGGCTGGCAACGCGCAACAACTGACGGCTGAGGCCGGGCACCTGCTGGGCGATCTCTTGAACCAGATCGAAGGGCACCTCGCAGGCGGTGGCGTGTTCCAGTGCTTCCGCAGTGCAGCGATGCACGTCGGTCGACAGCGCATCGAAACCGATGATCTCGCCGGGCAGGTGAAAGCCCAGTACCTGGACATCGCCGGATTCAGATTCGGAATAGGTTTTGAAGGTGCCAGAGCGCACCACGAACAAATGCCGGAACGGCATGCCATCGTGAAACAGAGTGGCGCCGCGTTCGAACGGACGCCGGCTCTGGATTACCGCGTCGAGGCGCTTGAGGTCTTCCCCGTCGATACCGGCCGGCAGGCATAACTGGCTGAGCGCGCAGGCGCCGCAGGAAGCGCGCAGCCGGCCGATGTCCACATGGTTGCTGCTGGGATGGTTCATGGCAGTTGGATTGGCATAACAGATGAAGTGTACTGCAAGCGGCGGGTGCGAACACTGGCGGTGACGGTCGCGCAGTCGCTCGCTGGTCGCCGCCGAGGCGTGCTGCCAGATGCGCCGGACTGCCCTACACTGCGCCGGTCCCCTGGAGGAGCCCCGGGCTTGTCTGTATCCCACATTGAAGACCCTGCCCGGCTGCCGCTGATTGGCGCCACCCGTCACGAGCTGCCGGCCCTGTTCTGGTCGTTCCTGTATTTCTTTTGCGTGCTGGCCGCCTACTACGTGATCCGTCCAGTGCGCGAGCAACTGGGCGCCGCCGCCGGCGGCTCGGCGGCCCTGCCGCAGATCTGGCTGATCGTATTCCTGGTGATGCTGGCGCTGACGCCGGTCTACGGCGCGCTGGTGGCGCATTTCCCGCGGCGGATCTTCGTGCCGGTGGTGTACCTGTTTTTTGCCGCCGGCATGCTGGTGATGGCGCAGTTGCTCGGCGACGCGCAGCCATCGCGATTGCTGGCCACCGGCTTCTACGTCTGGGTCAGTGTATTCAACCTGTTTGTGGTGGCGGTATTCTGGAGCTTCATGACCGATGTCTTCACCGACCAGCAGGCCCGCCACCTGTTTGGGGCGATTGGGGTGGGCGGCACCCTGGGCGCGATGGTCGGCCCGACGCTGGCCTTCACCCTGGTGCACCAGATCGGTGTCAGCGGGCTGCTTGGGATTAGTGCCTCCCTGCTGGTGCTGGCGATGATCGCCGCGGTCTTTCTGGGTCGCTGGGCGCGACGCTTCGGGCGCCGCGATCCGCGCCTCGGCGACCAGGTCATCGGCGGTGGCTTGTTGGCCGGCGCGCGCATGGTGTTCACCCACCCGTTCCTGCGCCGGATGGCGGTGTTGTTCCTGCTCTCCGACATGGTCGGCACAGTGCTGTATGCGCTCAATCTGGACCTGGGGGCGAGCTTGTTCAGCACGGCCGCGGACCGCACCGGGTTCTTTGCCATGCTCGATTTGTACGTCAACAGTTCGCAGATCCTGTTGCAACTGCTGGTTGCGCCCGTGCTGCTGACCCGGTTCGGCCCGTCCGTGGTGCTGATGCTGGTCGCCGCTTTCAATGCCCTGCTGCTGATCGGCCTGGCGCTGTTTTCCGGGCCCACCTGGCTGATGGCGGCGTTGGTGATCACCCGTGCCGGCGCTTATGGTCTGGTCGCGCCGGCACGCGAGAGCCTGTACACCCGGGTCGATCGCGAGGCCCGCTACAAGGCCAAAGGCTTCATCGACACCGTGGTCTGGCGCGGCGGCGACGTGGCCGCGAGCAGTCTGCTCAATGTGGTGAAATCGGCCGGCGCCAGTCTGTCGCAGATTGGCCTTCTGGGCGCGATTGCGGCATTGTTGGCGGTGTGGTTGAGCCGTGGCCTGGAACGGCTGCCCGGCCTCGACACCGATAACGACAGCAAGGACCGTGCATGAGCAAGATCGGATCTATCTGGTGGTTGCCGCTGCTGCTGCTGCTTGCTGCCAGTGCCCGCGGCGCCGAAGTGTGGCCGGGCGACCATTGGGAGATCGGCCTGCGTTACGGTGGTGCCATCACCGACAACAGTTTCAGCATCGATGGCGAAGTCGAGGTGTTGAGCCTGCTGCGCACCCTGGGCCCGGAGCGCGCGATTGAATTCGAGCTGGGCGCCGACCAGCTCGGTTTCGGCATCGATTTTGGTCTGCAACACCAGAACCTCGCGGTCAACTATCTGGTGATCAACCGCGAGCCGTTGTGGGATCCTTATGTGCTGTTCGGCGTCGGCGTGATCCGCTTCGAAGCGCCACGCTACAGCCCGGACCGTCGCGGCACCAATGCCATGGCGCAGTTCGCAGTCGGCGGCAATTGGGAACTGGCCGCGCCGAATAAACTGCTGCTGCGCGCCGAGGTGCGCATTCGCTATGACTTCAACAACACCGACCAGCCCGGTCAGGACGGTTTCGGTGATGCGATCGTTACGGTTGGCCTGAGCGTACCGTTTGACGGGCCACGTTGAGTGCTTGCGATTTCCCGGAACCCAGCCAGTCGAGGACCATCGATATGAATTCCCAACGTTCCCTGCCGGACTGGAATGCCGCCACCACCGTAGTTCGTGCGATCCTCGGCATGTTGTTCACCATGGCCGGATTCTGGAAGGTGTTTGTACTCACGCCGCGCGCGCATGCCGAGCAGTTTTTCCTCGGCTGGTTCGCCGATTCCTGGATTCCGCACTGGTTGCTATGGGCCTTGGGTCTGTCGATCCCGCTGCTGGAGCTTGCGGCCGGGTTGCTGTTGTTGCTGGGCTGGCGGCTGCGCGAGACCCTGATCTTTCTCGGCGCGCTGCTGGTGCTGACGACCTATGGCCACGCCCTGAAGGAGCCCTTGTTCAATATCGACGGGCACACCTTTACGCGACTGGCGCTGATCGTGTTCCTGCTGGTCGCGCCGTCCGGCCCCGACCGCTGGACGCTGGAGCACTGGTTGCGCCGGTTCAAAGGACCAAGGGCCGTCGCCCCGGCGGAGGCTGAGGCAGAGTGCTGACCGTTTCGGCAGATGTGGAAACTCAAGTCCGGGTGTTCGCCGGGACGACGCGGGTTTGTGGGCGCGACGGACAGGTCGCGATGCTCGCTTCGACGGCCAGATCGCGACGTGCTCGTCGCGCCCGCAATTCAAGGTCAGCGGATGCCGGCGGGTTCAGGCGTTGCGCTTGCCGGGCAGCCTGGGGATGCCCATGTCGTCGCGCACTTCGGCGACCGGCAGCGGGGCCAGCAGATCATCCGGGCGGTGCTTGCCGAGCAGTTTCTGCGGGCGTTCGCCCTGCGGTACGCAGAGCGCATTGCCGAGCGCACGCGCGGCGCGATCGGCGTCGCCCTGTTCGGCGTAGGTACGGCCCAGTTCGCGCCACAGTTTTGAGGCCAGGCTCGGCTCCGGTTCCAGGGCCAGGCCGCGGCGCAGGTAGTCTTCGTTCTTGATCCAGTGACGCTCCTGCCGCGCCAGGCTGCCCAGGGTGAGCAACAGGGCGGCATCGTCGGCGTGGGTTTCGAGCCAGGCTTCGGCGGTTTTGAGTCGGGCTGGTGCCTTCGCGTCAGGCGGCAGGACGCCATAGGCCAGCACCAGGTTCGCCGACCAGCCGTGCTTCAGGGTCGCTTCCAGTTCGACTGCGGCCTGTGCGATCAGATTGAGTTGCACCGCCCGGCGTGCATAGGCGAGTGCGACATCAGGTAGGCGCTTCTGCTCGCGGTTCAAATCCGACCAGAGCGCGTGCAGGTTGATCGCGTCGCTGGTCTCGGCCACCGCCTGGGCGAGAGTCCGTGCTTCGAAGCGGATCCACTCCGCATCGCCCATCTGCTGGCTCTGGCGAATCCGGTTCAGGTGGCTCTGGGTTTCGCGCGCCCGTTTGCAGGCGCACAGGGACTCGACCAGCACACGGGTGCCGAACGGGCTCAGTTGTCCGGATTGTTCGAGCGGCAGCAGCCGGTCGATCGCCACTTGCGGCGTGCCGTCGGCGAGCGCGTTCTGGGCTTGCAGTTCGCTCGCTAGCCGCGCCGTTTGCGGCGCTGCGGCGAGTTGCTCGATCAGTTCGGTTTCGCTGGCTGCTAAAATTGCTAACCACAAATGTCCGCGGCCGTCCATCGCAATAAATCGATCGCCCGCTTGCAGCCGCAGCACCCGATTTAAATAATGCTGTT
>JBGSKT010000128.1:0-2390 GCA_041741075.1 Lysobacterales bacterium | reverse complement strand
GTGAAGCGCAGCCCCGGCCCGCGCCCGCCCAGATCGATATCGGCCCGGGCCACGCCGAGATTGCCGTCCTGCAAATCGACGTTCTGCACGATCGAATGCGCCAGCGGCAGCGAATCCATCAGGCTGACCGAATTGGACAGGGCCGCCTGATGCACCTCCTCCTCGCCACTGACCGGATCGCGCGCGGTGATCTGCAAGCGGTACTCGCCCCAGGGCAGATCGGCCAACGTGATCGGCTTGCGGTGTTCGCCAGCTTCGAACTCGGCCTCGGAGATCAACCTATGCGCGCTGCCTTCCTGCTCACCGTCGAACAACTTGGGAAACGCCAACACCTCGACCCGGGCGCTGCGCAGCAGATTGAACACGAACTCGGTGCCGACGCCGCAGATGCGCCCAGCGGCGAAGTCGAGCGTGTTGCGCATGCGGAGGCTGGTGGGGAAGCGGCCGATGCCTGCGGCCTTCGCGTGGCTCTGGCTGTTGCCTCCGGCCTTGGCGCGGCTCTGGCTGTTCGCCCCGGTCTGCGCAGCACTTTCGTCGCCCTGGCGCAGGTCGTAAAAATCGACAATCGGCCGACCGAAACGCAGCACCACCGGTGCGCTGTGCAAGGCAGCCGGTGAACCCCGGTGCAGGACGATTTCGGCGGTGTATTCGTGCTCGTCGATGTCGTCAAAGCGCCAGACGCCGGCGGGAACCGTGATCTCGGCTTGGCCGCTGGGGGCAGCGGTGTCGTCATAACTGGCTGCAAAGGCGATCCAGAATTGACCGTCGCGCTTGATTTCAATTGTCCGGTCCAGGGCATAGGTCAAATAGAATGGATGCCCGATGCCAATATTTGGCGGAGGAGGTTTGGACCAGTGCCAAGGCAGCGTCCAATCCTCCATGTTCGCACCGGCTGAGTCCAGTTCAATCGCTTGTACCGCGTTCGCGTCAATGGCGAAATCGACCGTGGAAAATCCCCACATCGGTCGATGCACTTGTTGGTCTGGCCGGCCGGGGTCAAAATCAAAAAACATTTCAAAATGCTTGTAACCAACCGCCGCGCCGGCCTGGTAAGTAGTCGAGTAGAGGAAATTCGGAGCCGGAGACTCCAATCGAAGGTCTTCGATGGTGCCAGGGCCACCCAGGTCCACCAACTGCATATAATGGTTGAAAGCGCCAATTCCAAGTGGATTCGCTCCAGGATCAAAAGATTGCCTAAAAAACCGGATGAACCTGCGATACCCGAGTGGTTTACCTGGTTGTTGCGCTTCAATCAAAGCACCACGTCGGTCCACATGAACCCACTGCGTCGGGAGTTCAGATGCAAACTGTGTACGGGAAATCTGACTTTGGCGCTCAACTAATTCGGCGACCCCGGTGGCTCTCGCATGGTAGAGAAAATCGCCGGCAAGACCCAGCTCGCCGCGAACCCAACCGGCCACCAGATGGGCTGCACTTTCGAGCGCGCCGGCGGCCGTTCGTATGGATTTCTCTTCATTTGAACACGAGTACGCATCGACTGCCAAATACGGACACTCATCGTTTATATAGAATCTTGGTAAACTTACCACGCAGGAGTTACTAACGACACAGGTCCCCGCCGAAGTCATGTCTGGCACAAATTCAGCGGAAAAGATTATATTTACGTTTGCAATAGCGTTGTCAAAGCGATCCCGAGCAAGTACCACCCAATCACCAAAATAAACCCCCGGCGCATCAATAAGATAATTACCGCCACCGCCGCCACTTCCCGGCCCTGGGAAACGTTGTGTAACCAAAGATGCCGATGCGCCAGCTTTGGCAAATACCGAGATCGGTTCTCGCAGTTCAGCAATGGCCGCCGCCTCCGGCGAGCCCGGCGGTTCGGCCCGCGCAGTGACGTGATTCAGCCCGACGAAAGCAGGAAACTGATCGTGTTCGGGGTCGAGCATGAGGTTGATCCCGAGTGAGATCTTACCGGCCGGCTTGAACTTGACTCGGGCCACGCCTTCGATGTCGCTGAAAACCCGCACCTCATCCGCCCATTCGGCGTTGGGCTCGGGGCCCTTGAGTTTGCCCTCGCCCAAGGCCACCCGAAACGCGATGACGGCACCCCGCACTGGCCGAAAACGCTTGTCCAGCACCCGCACCGCCAGCGGTTCGGCGGTTTCGGTATCGACTTCGGTGATCTGGTTGTCGGTGCTGGCGATTTTTTCGATGAAGCGCACCGACAGCGGGTCTTCGTTGACCCCGGGGGTGTTCGGGTCGTCGAAGACGATGGTCCATTGATCCGGCGGTGTGGTGGTGGCGCCGCCCGCATAGCGGCCGGCGATGAACCAGCCGCTGGCACCGGTCGCCGGATCTTCGGCGTGCCATAGCGCGCCCTGCCACTGGTTGAGCACCAGCTCGCCCGCGGCGGCATCGACGCGCCA
>JBGSKT010000127.1:0-10164 GCA_041741075.1 Lysobacterales bacterium | reverse complement strand
GGGGGGCGGGCCGCCGCGGGTGGGTCGCTGGCGGCAACTCGTCCGACGCTGGGGGGGGGGGCTGGTCTCAGCCCGCGCTGAAACTCTCCCCACAGCCGCACTCGGCCGTGGTGTTTGGGTTGCGAAACACGAAGTTCTGGTTCAGCCCCTGCTGGACGAAATCGATCTCGGTGCCGGCGACGACCGGCAGGCTGCTCGGATCGACCAGAATGCGAATGCCATGCGATTCGAACACCTGATCATCGGGCTGCTGCTGCTCGGTGATATCGACCACATAGGCGAAACCGGTACAACCACTACGTTTCACTCCGAAGCGCAGGCCCACCGCCTTCGGCTGTTCGCGCAGGTAACCCCCGACACGGGCGGCTGCGGATTCGGACAGGGAAATCGACATGGGCTGCACCTTGGCTTGAAGGAAGTCGCATTGTGCGGCAATACCGAGCGGGCGCCAAGTTTCGCGAAGGGCATCGGGCGTCGGCTATCATTGGCGTCTTTGCCGAACCAAGATGGATGCGCACTGCGCGCATTCAAGCGGCGATCATGCAAATCAGCAACCGGGTAGCGGAGTGTCGTTCATGAGTACAGGCAAGTTGAGTGTGGCCGCGGCCCTGGCCGGGCAGCTGGCCATGGGTTCCAGCGCGACCATCGAGGGCTGGGTCAGGACCCGCCGCGATTCCAAGGCGGGATTGTCGTTCATTGCCGTCAATGACGGCTCCGGCCAGGATTCGATCCAGTTGGTGGCCGCCGATACCCTGCCCAATTATGCCGATGAAATCACTCGACTGACCGCCGGCTGCGCGATCCGGGCGATTGGTGAGCTGGTCGCCTCGCAGGGCAAGGGCCAGAGCGTCGAACTCAAGGCGAGTGCGATCGAAGTGCTGGGCTGGGTCGACGACCCGGAGACCTACCCGGTCCAGCCCAAGCCGCACACCATGGAGTTCCTGCGCGAGGTCGCGCACCTGCGCCCGCGCACCAACACCTTTGGCGCGGTCGCGCGCATCCGCCATGCGGTGGCGCAGGCGATCCACCGCTTCTTCCATGAGCGCGGTTTCTTCTGGGTCAACACGCCGATCATCACCGCCAGCGATTGTGAGGGCGCCGGGCAAATGTTTCGCGTATCCACACTTGATCTGATGAACCTGCCGCGCACTGAACAAGGTGGTATCGACTGGCAACAGGACTTTTTTGGGCGCGAGGCGTTTCTGACCGTATCCGGCCAGTTGAACGTCGAGGCCTATTGTCTGGCGCTGAGCAAGGTCTACACCTTCGGCCCGACCTTCCGCGCCGAGAACTCCAACACCACCCGCCACCTGGCCGAATTCTGGATGGTCGAGCCGGAACTGGCCTTTGCCGATCTGAACGACAATGCCAACCTGGCCGAGGCGTTCCTCAAGTATGTGTTCCAGGCGGTATTGAATGAACGCATGGACGACCTGGCCTTCATCAGCCAGCGCGTCGACAAGACCGCCATCACCCGGCTGGAGGGATTCCTGACTGCGCCGTTCGAGCGGATCGACTACGGCGACGCGATCCGCATCCTCGAGAGATCCTCGAAAACCTTCGACTTCCCGGTGTCCTGGGGCCAGGATCTGCAAACCGAACACGAGCGCTACCTGACCGAGGAACATATCGGTCGTCCGGTGGTGGTGGTCAACTATCCCGAAAAGATCAAAGCGTTCTACATGCGCCTGAACGACGACGGCAAGACGGTAGCGGCGATGGATGTGCTGGCCCCGGGGATCGGCGAGATCATCGGCGGCGCCCAGCGTGAAGAACGTCTCGAATTTCTCGACCGGCGCATGCGCGAGTTCCATATCGACCCGGCCAGCTACGCCTGGTACCGCGACCTGCGCCGCTACGGCACCGTGCCGCACGCCGGGTTTGGGCTCGGCTTCGAGCGTCTGGTGGTGTATATCTGCGGGCTCGCCAATATCCGCGATGCGATTCCCTACCCACGTGTACCCGGCCATGCGGAGTTCTGAGTGATGCGCAGTAAAAACCTTACGCCCGAGCACGGCGACACCGAACCCGCACAGACCCATTGGTGGCTGGCCTCGCTTGGCAATCTGCTGGTCTGGGCGCGGTTGCGCGTGTATCCCTCGGGCCGGGCCGATGTGCTCTCTTCCGATGGCGAACTGGTCCGCTATCCGGATGAGCTCGACGCCCGCGCCGCGTTGATGGACGCCAGATATGCTGCTCTCGATGGCCTGGATGAGGATGACGCGGTGGCCCTCGGCCGCGAGCTCGACGACTTGCAGCCACCCGAGGCCGAGTCCGGCGAAGACGCCGAATTGGTGCCCTTGCTGATCGAGCGCACCGACGCCGCGCGCAAATCCGACACCTATGGCATCTGAACCGGCGCCCGCAACCCGCCTCTGCCTGCACGACCGCAACGCTCTGGTCTGCGGTGGCTCGCAAGGCATCGGCCAGGCCGCCGCCATCGCATTGGCGGCGCTGGGTGCCAATGTCACCGTACTGGCCCGCAATCGCGACGCCCTGACCGCCGCCGTCGCGCAGCTTCCGCGCCCGCTGGATTCGTCACGGCACAGCCAGATCGAGGCCGATGTCGCCGACCACGCCCTACTGCTCGCCCGGGTTGAAGCGGTCGCCGCCAGTCGGCGTTTTCATATCCTGGTCAACAACACCGCCGGTCCGGCACCAGGCACGATCCTTAACGCCGACAGCGCGCAGTTCATCGACACCTTCAACCGTCATCTGGTCACCAACCACCTGTTGGTGCAGGCCCTGCTTCCCGGCATGCGCGAAGCCGGATTCGGCCGCATCGTCAACGTGATCTCGACCTCGGTCAAGGAGCCGATCGCCAATCTCGGGGTATCCAACACGGTCCGCGCCGCGGTCGCCGCCTGGGCCAAGACCCTGGCCGCAGAAGTCGCCAGTGCCGGCATCACCGTCAACAATGTGCTGCCCGGATTTACCCGCACCCAACGCCTCGAACAGATCATCGTTGAGCGCATCCGGGCGACCGGCCGGAGCCACGAACAGATCGTCGCCGGCATGCTGGCCAGCGTTCCAGCGGCGCGGTTTGCCGAACCCGCGGAAGTGGCCGCCGCGATCGCCTTCCTGTGTTCGCCGACAGCGGCCTACATCACCGGCATCAACCTGCCGGTCGATGGTGGTCGCACCCATTCGCTGTAATTTTTTTGGCGTAGCCTGGATGGAGCGAAGCGGATGCGCCCTTCACCGCACTACCAGCACCGGCACGGTGCTGTGCGTCAATACCTTATGGGTTTCGCTGCCGAGCACCAGCGCGCTGAAGCCGCGACGGCCATGCGAGGCCATCACCAGCAGGTCGGCGCCGACCGTCTTGACCGTGGCCAGAATGCCCTCGTAGGGGTGCAGTGCCGATTCGCGGATGGTCTGTACCGTGGTGACGCCATTGTCGGCGGCCACCCTGCGGAACTCGGCAAATAGCCGATCGGCGATCGACTGGCACTGCTCCTCGAATTCCGTGCTGCTCATCACTGGCACGAACGGATAGGGTGTTCCGGCCAGAATCTGCGGCGCATAGGGTTCGGCCACCCAGACCGCCGACAGTTGCGCAGCCAGCGCGCGGGCCAGCCCAACCGCATGCAACATGGCGCGAGTGTTCAATTCACTGCCGTCGATTGCCACCAAAATGTGTTTGTACATGACACGCTCCCAAGCCAGACCAGAACCGCCACCGGCATCCTACGCCGATTGATCCGGCTTGGACTTGATCACGGTCAACCAGCAACTACAGCAGCGCCAGAGACAGCCCTGGCCAGTAGGTGATCACCAGCACGCAGGCGAGCAGCAACCAGAAAAACGGCAGCGCGGCACGGGTGAGTTCGAGGACCGGGGTATTGAAGCGGTAGCTGGCGATAAACAGGTTCATGCCGACCGGTGGGGTGAAATAGCCGATCTGCATGTTGGCGAGGAATATGATCCCGAGATGGACCGGATGCACCCCGTAATGCAGGGCGATCGGTATCAGGATCGGCACCACCAGTACGGTCGCCGAGAACACATCGAGCAGCATGCCGAGCAAGATCAGAAAGGCATTCAACAACAGCAGAAAGCCCCAGCGGCTATGCACGTGCTGGTTGACCCAGTGCACCATCCGGGCTGGTACTTCGGCGTCGATGATGACATTGGTCAGCGCCAGCGAGACGCCCAGAATCAGCAGGATCGCACCAACCAGCATCATCGCTTCGCGCAGCAGTTCGGGCAGGCGTCGCAGCGGAATTTCGCGACGGATCAGCACGCTCACCAGCAACACGTACAGGGCGGTCACCGCGGCTACCTCGGAGGCGGCAAAGAATCCGCCGTAGACGCCACCCAGCACCAGAATCGGCAACGGCAACTCGTAGCGCGCATCCCACAGTGCGGCCCGCGCCTCGCGCGCAGAAAACGGCAGATCCCGCCGCCGCGCAGGAGCACGCCACATGCCGTACACGGCCAGCACCGCCAGCATCAATAGACCAGGCAGAACGCCGGCCAGGAACATATCGTCGATGCTGACCGCGGGCGTGGTGCCCAGCTGCTGCGCGACGATGCCATAAAGGATCAGCGGTACCGAGGGTACGAACAGCAGACCGAGGCTGCCCGAAGTGGTGATCAGACCGAGCGAGAAGCGTTCCGGGTAATTGGCCTGGCGCAGGGCCGGCAACAGCAGGCCGCCGATCGCGACGATGGTCACCCCGGAAGCCCCGGTGAAAGCGGTGAATATGGCGCAGGCCAACAAGGCAACGATTGCCAGTCCGCCATGCAGCCAGCCGAGCAGGGCTTCGGTCAGGCGCACCAGTCGCGCCGGCGCCAGGCTTTCGCTGAGCAAATAACCGGCCAGGGTGAACAGCGGGATCGCGATCAGCACCGGCATCTCGGTCAGGCCGTAGAACTGCGCGACCAGCAGGGTCTGGTCGTAGCCGGCGGCACGCACGCCAAGCCAGGCCACCGCGGCGATCAGGGCGAACAGCGGCGCGCCCAGGAACAGCAGCAACACCAGCGCCAGGATCAGCACCAGGGTCATGGCACGGGCTCCTCGCCAGCGACCACGGCGCGCAGCAAAAAACGCAAGGCCAGCAACCCGAACACCACCGGCAGGATCGACTCGGCCCACCAACTCGGCACGCTGCCGAATAACCGGGTCTGCGCCTCGCGATCGACCTCGATCAGTCCGAGCGCGGCCTGCGCCAGCATCGCCGACACCACGGCGGCAAAGCCGAATGACAACAGACGCACAAACCGCCGCGCCGGGCCACGCAGAAGGCGGCCGAGCACATCCAGGCTGATGTGCTTATCGACCCGGGCCGCCGCCAGTGCGCCGAGCATGGCCAGCCACAGCACCAGCACCCGCAGCAAGGGGTCCAGCCAGACGATGCCATGGTTGCCCAGCCTGAGCAGGACCTGGGCACCGGAGAGCAGCACCAGCAGTAGCGCCAATGTCGCGATCAGGGTGTTTTCCAGCCGATTCAACCAGACCAGCAGGCGCTTACCGACGCGGGTCACGGCAGACCGGCGTCCGCGTTGGCCGAGCCGGCGCGAAACTCGGCCTGCGCCTTGCGGATCGCCGCCACGATTTGCGCTGAAATCGAACCATCTGCGAGCATCTGCTTGAGGGTCTGGTCGCCAATACTGCGCCAGTAGCGGACCTCGTCCGGATCCGGCTGATGAAAGGCGATGCCCTGCTTCTCCAGCACCACCCGCGCCGAATCGTTGTCGGCGATGCCGGAAGCATCGAGATTCCTGAATGCGCTCTCGAAGGCATCGCGCACCACCTGCTGATCGGCGGCCGCGATCCGATCGAAGGCCTTCTGCTCGATCGCCAGCATGCCAGCAACATAGCTGAGCGGCAGATCGACCACGTGCTTGATTTTGGTGTGCCACTGGAACGCAATCGCACCGCTGGTGGTGATCGCGACGGTCTCCAGCAATCCGGTCTGTAGCGAGGTGTATACGTCGCCGAGCGGCAGGGTGATCGGATTGATTCCGCCATTGCTGAAGGCAAGCTGGGCAATGCGGTCGTTCTGCATAGACCAGACCTTGGTCGCACGCAATTCATTCTTGGTGCCGATCGGCCGCGTACTCATCAAATAGGCAAACCCGCCTCCGGACATGCCGACCACCACAAACCCGCCCTGGCGCAAACCTTCCCGGATCAGCGGATCGACCTGCTTGCGAACATAGCTGACCTCGTCCAGGCTCTCGAACAGGAACGGCATGCTGTACACCTGTGCGCTGGGGAACACGCTGGACAGTTCCGAGCCGGAAAATGCGCCGCCCTGCAATTGCCCGAGGGTGATCTTGCGCAGCACCGCGACGTCGTTGCCCATGACGCCGCCGGGGAAAAACTTGATCAGCACGCGGCCATCGGTACGCTGGTTGATGGTCTCGCCGGCGGCGCGCAGTTCGCGCATCCAGCCGGTGCCTTCGGGCGCCAGGGTGGCGAGCTTGAGGGTCGTGGCGGTGGCCAGGTCGGCGGCCAGCACGGCGATCAGGACGAGCAGGGATTTAGCAATCATCAGAAATAGTCCTTTCCGGATTCCAGCAGTTCACGGGCGCGTTGTCTGGCGATGGTGTTGGCCAAGGTCAGTCCGGGCGCATGCGGGTCGGTGGCGAGCACTTCGCCCAGCACCCGATCATGCAACTGGGCATCGAACAGCAGACGCGCACAATACTCGGCAAGCAGGGTCTTCGGCATCAGGTTTCGCCCCTGGGAAAAGTCGAATGCCGCGTTCAGGTGCTCGATGCCGCGCTGCGGATGACCACCCAGACTTTCCGGGCGCAGGCAATCGAGCACACCCAGGTAGGCCTGCACATTGCCCCGGTCGTAATTCGGATCGACCGCGACCACCCGTGCGAACACCGCGCCAATACGCGGCAGATCGGCAATCCTCGCCCAGTCGCCGGTGTCGGCCTGGACCCAGCCGATCCAACTGGTCGCCAGCGTGTACAGGCTTTCGCGGGCCTCGTCCTTCTGCGCCGCGATCAGCGCATCGAAGCGCTCAAAATCACCGCCATCAAAAGCCGTGCAGAAACGCCGGTCGCGCGCGCACATCGCGCGTCGTGCGTAATCGAAACCACGGTCGGCCAGGCGCTTGCGGCGCTCACCATCGAGCACGAAATTGCTGGCATAGGCGCTGTACATGCGGGCGCCGGTAAACAGCAGATCGGCGTTGTCCGGGCCGCTGGCGATGAAACCGTCCAGCAGGATCAGGTAGGCCGGCAATCCGGCGGCGACCGTTTCCGGATCGTCCTGGTCGAGCACACCGGCAGTCAGGCTGGCCGACAGGCGGTCAGCAGCCTTGTTGGCGATCGCGGCGCAACCAGACATCGCCACGACGACCGCCAGCACGGCGGCCTTGCGCAGCATCGGCGAGCATTTCGAGAACTGATCAGGATTGCGCATTCCCGGCTTCCGGCAGTTGGATGATCAAACGACCCGTTTCCATGCTGTGCTCTGACATGATCAGTCGAAACGGCGCAGCAGCGCCGCTTCCAGGGTATTCTGCATCAGCGTTGCCACCGTCATCGGGCCAACCCCTCCCGGTACCGGAGTAATCCAGCTGGCGCGTTCGGCAGCTGGCGCAAATTCGACGTCGCCGGTCAGCGACCCGTCCGCCAGACGGTTGATGCCGACATCAATCACCACTGCGCCCGGCTTCACCCAGGCACCCGGAATCAGTTCGGGTTTGCCGACCGCGACTACCAGAATGTCGGCGGAACCCACGTGGCCCTCCAGATCGCGGGTGAAGCGGTGGCAACAGGTCGTAGTGGCACCAGCCAGCAGCAGCTCCAGACCGAGTGGCCGGCCGACGTGATTGGATACCCCGACGATCACTGCGTCGCGGCCACGCACCGGCTGGTCGGTGTGCGCAAGCAGGGTCATGATGCCCTTCGGTGTGCACGGGCGCAGCCCAAACTGGCGCAGGGCCAGCCGCCCAACATTTTCGGCGTGAAAACCGTCGACGTCCTTGTCCGGGTGGATGCGCTGGATCAGGCTGGTGCTGTCGATGTGCGCCGGCAGCGGCAGTTGCAGCAGTATGCCATCCACCAATGGATCGACATTGAGCTGATCGATCAGTTCAAACAACTGACTCGACGTGATCTCGGCGGCCAGATCGTAATCACGCACCACGAACCCGACCTGGCTGCAAGCCCGCCGCTTGTTGCGCACGTACACCGCCGAGGCCGGGTCGTCACCAACCAGGATCACCGCCAGACTGGGCGCACGCTGGCCGCGGGCAATCAGCGCCCGGGTACTGGCCGCGACCTGGTCAAGCACCTGGGCAGCGATGCGTTTGCCATCGAGAACGCGGGCAGCCATGCGACGTCTAATTCCTGTGTTTGCAGTAAGAGCGGCATTATTGCCGATCGCCCGGACGTTTCCCTGACCGCCAGTGCAACTGCCAGCGGCTTGCCACTTGCCGCCCGCAGCGCAACGGTGCGGGGGATGCTTCCCGGCACGATCAATCTTTCGGTGGCGGCGGCGCCAGAACCTCGCGGTTGCCGTTGTGCTGCGGCTCGGAGACCACGCCCTGCGCCTCCATTTCCTCGATCAGCCGGGCGGCGCGGTTGTAGCCGATCTTGAGCCGGCGCTGCACCCCGGAAATGGAGGCGCGGCGCGACTCGGTGACAATGCGCACCGCCTGGTCGTAGAGCGCGTCGATGTCGCCCTCGCTTTCGCCGCCGGCCTCGGGTAATCCGGTCGGCCCGATCACCACGCCCTCGCCCGCGCTCTGCACTTCTTCCAGCACCCCGGGCAGATAGCTCGGCCGGCCCTGGTGCGACTTGAGATGGGCGACCACGCGATGCACTTCATCGTCGCTGACGAAAGCGCCGTGCACGCGCTCCGGGGTGCCGGTACCAGGGGCCAGATAGAGCATGTCGCCATTGCCCAGCAATTGCTCGGCGCCGCCCTGGTCGAGGATGGTGCGCGAATCGATCCGGCTCGACACCTGGAATGCGATGCGGGTCGGAATATTCGCCTTGATCAGCCCGGTGATCACATCGACCGAAGGCCGTTGCGTGGCCAGGATCAGATGGATGCCGGCGGCGCGCGCCTTCTGCGCCAGGCGCGCAATCAGTTCTTCGACCTTTTTGCCGACGATCATCATCATGTCGGCGAATTCGTCGATCACCACCACGATGTAGGGCATCTTTTCCAATGGTTCGGCACGCAGTTCGGGCTGCTCCGGGCGGACCACGAACAGCGGATCCAGAATCGGGTGCCCGGCCTCTTCAGCGTCGCGCACCTTCTTGTTGAAGCCGCCCAGATTGCGCACCCCGACCGCGCTCATCAGTTTGTAGCGCCGTTCCATCTCGGCCACGCACCAGCGCAGGCCGTTGCTCGCCTCCTTCATGTCGGTGACCACCGGCGCGAGCAGGTGCGGGATGCCCTGATAGACCGAAAGCTCGAGCATCTTCGGGTCGATCATCAGCATGCGCACGTCGTCGGCGGTGGCCTTGTACAGCAACGACAGCACCATGGCGTTGACCGCTACCGATTTTCCGGAACCGGTGGTGCCGGCGACCAGCAGGTGCGGCATGCGCGCCAGATCGACCACGGTCGGCCGCCCGCCGATGTCCTTGCCGAGCGCCAGCGCCAGCGGCGAACCAACCCGGTCGTATTCCTTCGAACGCAGCATCTCCGACAGATATACGGTCTCGCGCTGGGCGTTGGGAATCTCCAGCCCGATCACCGACTTTCCGACGATCACATCGACCACGCGTACCGACTGCACCGACAGGCCGCGGGCGATGTCCTTGTCCAGGGAACTGATCTGGCCGACGCGCACGCCGGGCGCCGGCTGCAGTTCGTAGCGGGTGATGACCGGACCCGGGTAGGCGCCGACCACGTTGACGTCGATGCGGAATTCCTTGAGTTTGATCTCGACCGCGCGCGACATGGCTGCCAGGCTGGCTTCCGACCAGCTATGCGTCTGCGCCTTGGGCTCGTCGAGCAGCGACAGCGGCGGCAACTCGCCCGACGGAATGTTGGTGAACAGCGGGATCTGCAACTCGCGCTCTGCGCGTTCGCTCTTTTCCATCACCGGCGCGACGCTTTCGATCTTCACCGGCTCGCGCTTCTTGCGCTTGACGGTTTCTTCCTTTCGCACCACCTCACGCACGGCGCGCGCCTTCTGGCCCACGCGCCAGTCGGAAAACTGCTGGCGCCAGACG
>JBGSKT010000126.1:0-3962 GCA_041741075.1 Lysobacterales bacterium | reverse complement strand
CACGTCGCGACTGCCGACCAAGGCGATAGTCGCGACGTGCCGTCGCTCCCACAATGCGCTCTCCCGACTCGACATTCCCTACTCGCACATCCGGAAACCCATGAAACATTGGCGCAATCTCAACCGTTTTCAGGCCTCGGTATTGCACTTAACCGGCAGTGCCCTGATCGCCGTGGTGGTGTTTCTGCTGTTCCGTTTCGTCTGGTACCCAGACGGTCTGTTCAACGTCGCCGCGGCCGGCAAGTTGCTGTTGCTGGTGGCCGGGGTCGATGTGGTGATCGGTCCATTGCTGACACTTGCCGTGTTCAACCCGAACAAGCGGCTGTTGCCCTTCGACCTGGCGGTGATCGCGGTGCTGCAGGTGGCCGCGCTCGGCTACGGGGTGTACATCATGCTGCAATCGCGGCCGGTGTTCCTGGTCGGCGTGGTCGACCGCTTCGAGCTGGTCATGGCCAATGAGATCGAAGCGAAGGATCTGGCCGCGGCCAAGGACACGCCCTACGGCCGACTGTCCTGGAGCGGGCCGCTGCTGGTCGGGGCGAAGACGCCCGAGGACCGCAAACAGCGTAACCAGTTGTTGTTCGACAGCCTGTCCGGCGGATCCGATATCGACCGCAGGCCGGCGCTGTATCTCGACTACAGCAAGGTTAGCGGCGCTTTGCTGGAGCGCGCCCGGCCTTTGTCGGACTGGACCGGGCATAGCCACCCCGGGGTGATGGCGGCGCGCGACTGGGTGCTGCGCCACGAGCGCAGACTCGATCAGGTGCTGGTGCTGCCATTGAAAGCGCGCTTCGCTTTCGCCGCGATCCTGCTCGATGCTGCGAGCGGCCAGCCCTTGCACACCTTCGACTTCGATCCCTACGAAGTGCTGCCGGCTACGCCACGCAAAAAGCCCGAGCTCGAGCTAGCACCCGATGACGGCGAAGCGCCAAAGTCCTAGGTCGGTTCAAATCGTGTAGCGCTGGCGCCGACATTTTTGCCGGTGCCTACAGCTTTCGGGAGGTCGGGTTCAGGACGGATGCCAACGGACAGCGCACCAAACCTCCGAAGCAGCCGCGGTTGCTCCGCAAACGCCATCATGGCCGCTCTTCAAGAGGTCCAAGGTCGAGGCGACCGGCATCGCGCGGCTCTATGCACGAGACCCGGTCGAGCGCCGGGTTGGCGCCTGGGCATCGACATAAGCGTCGATCAGGCGACGAATCATGCGTTGGTACTGTGTGTGATGCTTGCTGGCCTCGGACTTGAAGAACTCGATACTCTTTTTGCTCAGCGCCAAGGTTACCTTGACCCCCTCTTCACGAAACGCCAATTCGGCTGGCGAAGGGAGGAAGTCGGGGACCACTTGAACCTTGCCCATGGGTTCATCGCTGTATTTGATTTTCGCGTTCATAGATGGTCTTCCCTCTGCGCCAATAGCCGGCGCCGATGATTCGAATAACCGCAGCGCGGTAGGTGAACCGCACCGTAAGCACGCCGTCTTCGACTTCGCCGAAACAATAGAACCGCTGTTCGGTTTGGCTGTGAGCGACGTCGTTGGCAATCACGCGTCGTGCGTCCGCAAAAGCGTATTGGGCACGAGCGAAGGACACCCCGTGTTTCCGCTGGTTTTCGGCGTCTTTGTCCGGATTCCAATCGAAGCGAGTGCGCGCCATGGTCGAAGCCTAACACTCAGCAATACAATAAGCCATACGAAACTATGGGCTAAGGGCTGAGCCCAGTTTGCCGTTGCGCTCGGGCTTGAGAATGTCGGGTCCACGCCTGCGGCGCTTGACCCGACCTACGGATTGACCCGGTCTGCTCACTGATGCACGACCTCGGCGCGCATGCGTGCAAGCCGCGCCAACAGGCGGTTCTGTGCGCCGATGCGAATGCCGGCGCGGGTCATGGCGCGGCGTGCGTCCTCGACGAAATAATTGAACTGCGCTTCCGACAGGTCCATGCCGGAATGCGCCGCGGCCATATCCAGCCCAGTGTAATCGCAGCCACCGCCGGCGATTTTGCAGATCTGCTCGTTCAGCCGGGCCTTGAACCAGGCATCGTCGGTCTCGGCAAACAGATGACGGATGCGCGGGTCGCTGTGCAGTTCGGCGACCACCGCATCGACCAGGCCGGCGACCCCGGTGCTGCCGCCGAGATCGGCATACAGTCGGTCGGCACGATGGGTGCCGGTGCAGGCCGGGCCGATCACGAGCAGGGCGAGCAGGGCAGGCTGGAGCAGGCGCATGGTCAGGGATCCAGGCTGAACGAAAGGAACAGGCCGCGCTGCCCGGAGCGGCCGGCCAGGCTGCCGAAATCGGTATAGGCCAGCACCAGGCTGGCGTGCCGGTTCGGGAACCAGGCCAGGAAGGCATCGGCCCAGTCGCTGGCCGCGATGCCGTCGAGATTGGCCGGCTGTTGTCGGTATTCAAGCCCGAACGCCCATTGCGGATTGAAAAACAGCGCCGCCGAGGCCTCACCCAGGAGTCGATAGTTGCTGTGCCGGTCGCCGCCGAAACCAAGCAAGCCGGTGGCATTGGCGCGGCTCGCGCGCAGCCCGGCGTTGACCAGGAAATTGCGTTGCCAGGGCCCGTTCAAGAACAAGCGGGTGGCGTTGACATAGAGATCGACGCCGTCGCGATCGCGGGCGCCGAGCGCCTGGGCCAGCTCGAAATCTTCGACCCGCTGATACTGCAGGCCGGCACTGATCTGCGGCAGCCCGCCGAAAATCAGGTCGCCGGCGAGGCGCAGCTTGGCGCCCAGGATGTTCTGGTCGATCTGACCGGGCAGGCCGGGGGGCAGGTCGAAGTCGATACCGAAGCGCTGTCGGGTCAGGGAAACCTCGACCCGGTTGTCGAACGAGGCGGCAAAGCTGAGCGTGGCCAGATCGAAATCCGACAGCGTCAACAGTGAACCGCCGAGCACCCAATCGCTGCCGGGATCGGTACTCAAGCCGGCCAGCACCGCCATCGGCACGATGCCACCCCCAGCCGCACCCTGGAAGCTCAGCGCGCCACCGGTGGCCGGCAGCCGGCCATGCTCGGCCGCCTGGGCGCCGGTCGCGGTCATAATGGCCAGCAGGTACAGACCAATGGCCGCTGGGCCGAAATTGCGGTGGCTCGGATGGCGCATGGGTTGCTCAGACAAGCAAGGGAGCGGGGAATGCAAATCTATCTGGTCGGGGGTGCGCTGCGCGACCGGTTGCTCGGGCTGCCGGTGCGCGACCGTGACTTTGTGGTCGTCGGCGCCACCCCGGCGTCGATGCAGGTGCTGGGCTTTCGCCCGGTCGGCAAGGACTTTCCGGTATACCTGCACCCGCACAGTAACGAGGAATATGCGCTGGCGCGGGCCGAGCGCAAGACCGGCCCCGGCTACCACGGCTTCGTCTTCGACACCGGGGCCGGGGTCAGCCTGGAGGCCGACCTGGCGCGCCGCGACCTGACCATCAATGCCATCGCCGAGTCCGCGGACGGCCGCCTGATCGATCCGCATGGCGGGGTCCGCGATCTTGAACAGCGCTGGTTGCGCCATGTTTCGCCGGCCTTCGTCGAAGACCCGGTGCGGGTGCTGCGCATCGCCCGCTTCGCCGCACGTTTCGCGCCGCTCGGTTTTCGCATCGCCGCCGAGACGCTGGCGCTGATGCGACGCATGGCCGCGACCGGCGAACTCGAGCATCTGGTCGCCGAACGAGTCTGGGTCGAGACCCGCAAAGCCCTGAGCGAGCCGCGGCCGGGCGCGTTCCTGCGCAGTCTGCGCGCGAGTGGCGCGCTGGCGGTGATCTTTCCCGAGATCGACCGACTCTATGGCGTCCCGCAGCGCATCGAATACCACCCCGAGTACGACTCCGGTGTACACCTGGAATTGGCGCTCGATGCCGCAGCCCGCATCGCGCCCGGCGACGACCGGATCGGCTTTGCCGTGCTCGGCCACGATCTGGGCAAGGCGCTTACGGCGCCCTCGGCATTGCCCCGCCACCTCGGCCACGA
>JBGSKT010000125.1:0-2834 GCA_041741075.1 Lysobacterales bacterium | reverse complement strand
CTATCTGATGCTGCGCGAGATCTGGTTCTGGCCGGCCGGGGCCTGGCGCAATCTGTTGCTGCAGATGCTCGGTATTGCCCTGGTGGTCGGCCTGCTTGCCCTGGTTGCGTTCCAGAATTACTGGCGCGGCCGTCAGTTGCTGGTGCAGAGCAAGCAGGCCGAGCTGGAAGCGGTGCAGGCGCGCATCCGGCCGCACTTCCTGTTCAACGCCTTGAATACCGCCGCCGCCCTGGTACACCAGCGCCCGCAGGCGGCCGAACAGGTGTTGTTGGATCTATCCGAATTGTTCCGGGCGGCGCTGTCGCGTCCGGAGAGCATCCCGCTCGCGGAAGAAATTGATCTCACCCAGCACTATCTGGCGATCGAGGCCCTGCGGCTGGGCGAGCGACTGCAAGTGGACTGGCAGTTGCCGCACCCCCTGCCGGCTACCCGGGTGCCCAGCCTGTCGCTGCAACCGCTGGTCGAGAACGCCGTACACCATGGCATCGAGCCATCCGCGACCGGCGGCCGCATCAGCATTGCGGTCACTGTGCAGGGCGATCGCCTGAGTATCAGGGTGGCCAATGATTGCGCCGCCCATCCGGCCGGGGCCGTACACCACGGACACCATCTCGGGCAGCGTTCGATCCGGGCGCGCTTGCAGGCGCTGGCCGGGGATTCGGCCAGTCTCGACACGCGCGTCGATGATGGGCGTTATGTGGCTGAGATTTGGGTGCCGGTGTAGGTGGTGTAGGCTGCTGCGCTCACCGCCAGCCTACGCGCTACTCGCTGCTACGTCGGGCAGCGCCCGCTACACGGCGGCCTGCTCATGGTTCAAGCCTTGTGATGCAGCGAGCGAAGCATGGCTTCGCGCAAGATGGCGTTGATGCGGGTCTGGTAACCCTTGCCCTGGCGCTTGAGCCACACCAGGACATCCGAATCCACCCGCACTGTCGTTGCGGTCTTGGTGGGTTTGTAGAACGGATTGCGCACGGCGTGCTTCCAGAAGGCATCATCCAGCGGCGGAATGTCGCTGTAGTCGATTTCGCTGTCCGGCATTTCGGACAGCGCCTTGATTCCGGCCTTCTGCTCATCGGTCAGAGGCGGCGGGTTGTTCAAGTCAACCTTATAGCTAACGATTTTGCTCATAGCGCTTCCTCTCTCTCGGTTCGGCGCGACGTGCCGAAATGATGCGGATAAACTCGGTGCCGTCCCCGTCGTCCCGGACGGTATGGGCCACCAATAGCAACAGATAACCATCCACGATGCCCAAGGTTCGCCAGCGGTGCTGCCTGTTCTCGATGCGGTCTTGCTCGACCAACGCGAACGGGTCGGCAAAGACGCGGGTAGCCGTCTCGAAGCTCACGCGGTGTTTCCTGAGATTGCGTTCCGCCTTCGCGCGGTCCCATTCAAATCGCGTTTCCATGCATTAACGTTACTACGGTGTTGTTATTACCGCAAACCTGCTTGCTGAGGCTCGGCCTGGACGGACGCGGCTCTCGGCGGCGAACCAAGCCGCCAGGAGCCTGAACCAAGCCCGCAGGCGGCCGAACAGGTGCTGCTCGATCTGTCCGAATTGTTCCGGGCGGCGCTGTCGCGCCCGGAGAGCATCCTGCTCGCGGAAGAAATTGATCTCACCCGGCACTATCTGGCGATCGAGGCCCTGCGGCTGGGCGAGCGGCTGGCAGTGGACTGGCAGTTGGCCGAGCCCTTGCCCGCTACCCGGGTGCCCAGCCTGTCGCTGCAACCCCTGGTCGAAGACGCCGTACACCATGGCATCGAGCCGTCCGCGACCGGCGGCCGGGTCAGTATTGCGGTCACTGTGCAGGGCGATCGCCTGAGTATCAGGGTGGCCAACGATTGCGCCGCCCAGCCGGCCCGGGCCGTGCATCATGGGCACCATCTGGGACAACGCTCGATCCGCGCGCGCCTGCAGGCCCTGGTTGGGGATTCGGCCAGTCTGGATACGCGCGTCGAAGCGGGCCGTTATGTGGCCGAGATTTGGTTGCCCTTGTAGGCTGGCGGTGACCCCGGACGAAGTCCGGGGGAACCCCAGCGCCGTTACTGCGTTGAGCAGAGCATGCTGGGGTTCGCTACGCTCACCGCCAGCCTACGCGCTACGCTCACCGCCAGCCTACGGCGAGGTGACGCGCAGCAAGCGGATGCGGCTGCCGTCTGCGCTGGGTTCGGTCCAGGCGAGCAGTGCGACGCTGCCGACACTGGCCAGGCGCGGAAAGCCGATGCTGCGGCCGCGCGGCAGTTCGACCACGGTGGTCTGCTCCTGCACGGCCAGGTCAGCACCGAGCACGGCCAGTTTGAGGGCGCTCTGTTCGGGGTGCTCGGCCGCTGCGCCCAGCCAGGCGATCAGAAACTTTCCCGCGCCGAAGGCGCTGGCATCGACCCGGCCGAGTACGCCCTCGCCGACTTCGATTTCCTGCATGGCGCCGAAGCCCTGGCCGTCGCCGAGGGCGGCGCGCACCCGCATCGGCCCATCCGGCATGGTGCTCCACAACGCCAGCAGCGAACCACGGTTGTTCGCCAGCGCCGGGCCATTGACCGGGCAGGCGGGCATCCGCCAGTCATCGGCGTGGACCAATTCGGGCGCGGACCAGCGTCCGTCGGCGGCGCGCAGGCTGAAGCGGGTATCGCGGATTGACCAGCTACGCTGTTGAGAGCCTTTGTCGCTGCGGTCGCGGTACAGCACCATGGCGCGCTCGCCGATGCGCACCGCGTCGGTGCCGCAGCAGTCGCAGGTACGCGCGTCGATCTCGCTTTCCTGGCTGATCCGGTCGCGGCCGTCGATTACGGCGCTGCGCAGGCTCATCGCCCCGGCAGGGGCGGCGTGGTCGGCATGC
>JBGSKT010000124.1:0-2879 GCA_041741075.1 Lysobacterales bacterium | reverse complement strand
TCCGGCCCGAGTGCCCTGGTCGAGCGGCGGGTCTGCCCGGTCGGCCTTGGTTGCGGCCGGTTTCCGATAGCCCGGCGGTGGCTTGTCCACGGTGCCGCAGTCCCAGCCGCTGTGGTCGGTATTGGGCACGCACACGTGCTGCACGCCCGGTTGAAACACGTTCTCGGCCGCCGCCGCCGTGACCAGCGCGAACAGGGCGATGCCAACACCGTGGCCAAGCTCAGCTCTCATAGTGGGACCCGGTTGGTGCCTCCATGCCCTGGCAGAACATGACCTGGAAGCCCTTGCCAAGCTGTTGGTCGCGGGCCTGGGTGAATGCGGTTTCGGCGGCTTCCCGAGCGGGAAAGAAATCGCGGCGACCGCTGGCCCGGCCGCCCTGCTGCCCCCATTCACGGATCAGCGTCCAGCCACCCAACAGATCCTGTTGCAGGATCAGGTGGTAGTAGCGCGGAGACTCACGGGTCAAGGGCTTGGTTTGCATGAAGATTCGCATCGCGCAAGTCTAGCTGAGTCCGGATCGGAGGACAGCGGACCGAACACCGACCAACGCAAGTAGGGTGGATAAGCGCAGCGCATCCACCATGCGCAATGCAGGCGGAAGTCTCGACCTGCGATCGCTCCCACAAGCGGCGAAACGCATCTGCCGTTGGAATGTTCTGCGCTACAGTTGCGCCGTAACCAGCAACGGGATGGCCGCAATGCAAATCGAATTTTTTGGTGCCGCCGGCGAAGTCACCGGCAGCTGTCACCAGGTGCGCATCGCCGGCAAGATCGTGCTGCTCGATTGCGGCATGATCCAGGGTGGCCGCGAAGAGTACGAGCGCAACGCGGCCGGCTTCGGTTTCGATCTGTCCGCGATCGATGCGGTGGTGCTGTCACACGCGCACATCGACCATTGCGGCCGACTGCCCCTGCTCACCCGACGCGGCTATCGCGGACCGATCTACACCCACCACGCCACCCAGGCGCTGGCCAAGATCATGCTGGAGGATTCGGCGCGCTTGTCGGCCTCGGATATCGAGTACCAGAACCGCCGCCGCGAGCGCCGCGGCCTGCCGCCGTTTGCCCCGCTGTACGAACTGCGCGATGTTGCCGATGTGCTCGGCCAGTTGCGTGGGCTGGACTATGGCGACTGGCAGGAAATCCTGCCGGGGGTCAAGCTCCGACTGAGCGACGCCGGCCACATCCTCGGCGCGGCGATCGTCGAACTCGAGGGCGAGGAAAACGGCCAGCGCCGCCGGCTGGTATTTTCCGGCGACCTGGGGCCGCAAGGCGCGCCGATCCTGTGCGACCCGACGCCGCTCGCAAGCGCCGACCTGGTGCTGCTCGAAAGCACCTACGGCGACCGCCTGCACCGTGATCGAAATGCCACCCTGGACGAGCTCGGCGCGATTTTTGCCGAGGTCCACCGGCATCGCGGCAACGTGCTGATTCCGGCCTTTGCGGTCGGCCGCACCCAGGAAATTCTGTACTGGTTCGCACAGCGCTTCGAGGAGTGGGGGCTCGACCAGTTCCGCATCGTGCTGGACAGCCCGATGGCGGGCAAGGTCACCCATATCTACGAAGACCACGCGCATCTGTTCGACGCCGCCGCCAAGCGGGTGATGAACGGAAAATACCGTCCGTTCCATTTGCCCAACCTGAGCTTCATCGAAAACGTCGAAGAATCCCGCGCGCTCAATCGGGTCGGCAGCGGGTTGATCATCCTGGCCGGCTCCGGCATGTGCAATGGCGGTCGCATCAAGCATCATCTGAAGCATCACCTGTGGCGCAACAACGCGCACGTGATCTTCCCGGGTTATCAGGCGGTCGGCACGCTCGGTCGGATGCTGGTCGACGGCGCCGAAACGGTGCGCATCTTCGGTGAGGAGATCAAGGTAAACGCCCACCGCCACACCATTGGCGGCCTGTCGGCGCACGCCGACCAGGCCGGGCTGCTGCGCTGGTACGGGCATTTCGACCAGCACCCGCGCGTGGTGCTGGTGCACGGCGAGGACCGCGCCCGCGAACCCCTGGCGGAATTGCTGCGCGCGCAGCACGCCAGTCGGGTCGAGCTGGCGCGCCCGGGTATACGCGTCGAGGTGTGAGGAGGGAGACGGGGTCCAGAGGACAGAGGACAGAACAACTGCGGTTACTTTGGCATTTCTGTCCTCTGTCTTCTGTCTTCTGTCATCTGTCCTCTGAACCGGGCAACGGGTACTTGTAGCCGCTGGCGCAGTTGAACAGGACCACCTGTTCGCCGGCCGCGACCAGGCCACGCGCGCGCGCCTGGCGCTGCAGGTCGGGGTACACGCCCTCGTTGATGAGTATGAGGGACAGCATCGGGCGGGACAGGCTCCACTGGTTGGAGCACTCCTCGAACAGGATGATCTCAAAGAGGGCCTTGAGGATCTCCGGGAGCAGGTGGGGCTGCTGCCGCAGGTGCGCCTCGATGGCCTGGGGTGGTGCGGGTGGCAAGGTAAGCAGGTGCACTGTGCGGCGGCGCCGTACGGCTGCGCGTAACCAGAGCAGTGGGCGTCAGCGCGTCCAAATCAACGTGTGGCACACACGCACCTCCGCCCCCGGCGCGGCCTTGCCGCTCTCAGGGCCCACCACCACGTTCCGGAAGTAGAAGGCCGCGAGGTTGTCCACCGCAGAGGCGCAGGCCGACGACACGATGACGTCCACCGACTTGAGGCCCTGTGTGGGGGAGGAGGTGGAGGACTCAAGTCAGAGGTCGGTAGGGCGCGGCTTGTCGCGGCACAGCGCCACGCAAGGTGAGTAAAACCCTAGACAACACGCCATCGCCCACGAGTGCCAAGCCGCGCGCCTGCTCCAGGCTGGTGAGTATGTAGTTGAACGTCGCCGCGTCGGTCGCCGCGATGGTCGCGGTGTGGCCG
>JBGSKT010000123.1:0-3957 GCA_041741075.1 Lysobacterales bacterium | reverse complement strand
ATACCCGTTCGCCCTGAGCGTAGCGCCGTAGGCGCGAAGTCGAAGGGTCCCGAGGGGTGCTTCGACTTCGCCCGCTACGCGAGCTACGCTCAGCACGAACGGTCCTTGGGTTCCCTGGCTGAGATTCGGGGCTAATCAGGTTGGGTTTTGGGTTTTGGGTTTTGGGTTTTAGGTTTTAGGTTTTAGGTTTTAGGTTTCACGATTCACGATTCACACCTCACGACTCACGACTCACGACTCACGACTCACGACTCACGACTCACGACTCACGATTCAAGCGTGGCCGCGACTCCACCAACCACCGGAAAAACCTTAAAACCTAAAACCTAAAACCTAAAACTTCAATGCAAGGTCGGACGTTCCTGGTCGTCCTCACCGTTCGGGCGTCGGTCGGGAAACTGGATCACCGTGCCGCGTTCCGGCTCCGGGCGCTGCCATAGCACCGGCACCTCGTCGGGGCGTGGAATTTCCAGCTCATTAGCTGGCCGCTCGGCCTGTTCGCGTTCCAGTTCCTCTTCGATTTCCCAGCTGTACTTGCGCCGCGGCGGGGCCGGATCGCGGCGGCGCATGAGCACCGCCAGCAGTACGCCGGCGATGGCACCGGACAGGTGGTATTCGAAGGAGACTTCCTCGGATTGCGGGAAGATCGTGTGCAGCATCCCGCCGAAGAAGGCGAAGGCCAGCATCGACGCGGCGATCGAGGTGCGATCACGGCGGATCAGTCCGGACACGAACACGAAGAACATCAAGCCGTGGGTCAGGCCACTGGCACCGATGTGCCAGGACGGCCGACCGATCAGCCAGGTGCCGAGCCCGGACAACAGCCAGATCGCCGTGATCGCGATCGGTGCCGACTGCGGGTAGCGATACAGCACCAGCATGCCAAGCAGGATCAGGCCGAAACTGTTGGCGAGCAGATGTTCGACACCGGCATGCACCAGCGGCGCGGTCAGGATGCCGGTGAGTGCATCGATCCGACCCGGGAACAGCCCAAATCCGGCCGGGTCGATGTGCGCCACCGCCAGCACGACCAGCAACAGCCATAGGAAACCGACGAACAGCAGCACCCGCCGCGCCGCACGCCACAATCGGGCATGCAGTTTTCGGGCCTGCTCGGGGCTGGGCGGTGGGGGTGGGCTCAGATCCAACATGAACCGCAGATGGGGTCGGGTCGGGCCAGCGCAAGTGTGCTCGAGCATTCGATCCATTACCATGGCGATCTTTCGCCTCCGCTGTTCCCGCCCACGCCCGGCGTGTGGTGGCTCATTCGTATCAGGAGTGGTCTATGCCCGTGGTTTTGCGTTCCGCGTTTAACGGCACCGCGTTTTTGGCTCTGATCCTGCTGTCCGCCTGCGGCGGCAGCAGCAACAGCAACGGCGTGCCCCAGCCACCTCCGCCTCCGCCACAGACCCCGCCGCGTTCGGTCAGCCTGGAACTGCTCGGTCGCTTCAGCACCGGCGATTTCGACGTCGCTGCCTCCGGCCCACTGGTCTGGTATGGCAAGTCCAAATCGGCACTGGTGACCAACCGCCACGCCAACCGGATCGACGTGTTGAGTCTCGCCACTCCGGCGAGCCCGCAGCAAGTCGCCACACTCGACGCCAGTGCTGACGCCGCCCAGGCGCTGGCCCGCGGCATGGGCCAGGTCAGCTCGGTGGCGGTCTACGATGGCAGCGGCAGCGACACCAGCAAGGACCGCATCGCCGTCACCGTGCTCGGTGAAGGGGTCGCCGACAACGGCGCCGTGGTGATCTACCAGGCCTTCGATCGCAGCCTGCTGGCGGTACTGGAAACCGGGGTCGGCCCGGGCTCGGTGGCCTTCAGTAGCGACGGCCGCTTCGTGGTCAGTGCCGACGAAGGCGAACCCAGCCCGGATTACAGCATCGACCCGGAAGGCTCGATCAGCGTGGTCGATCTGAGCCCGGACCCGGTCGCACCGGCCACTTCCGCACCACCCGCGATCAGTGTCCTGAACTTCCGTGATTTCAATGTAAGCGGGGTCAGCCCGATCCCTGTCGGCTCGCGCGAGAACGAAATTTTCGCCGGGGTGCGCTTTCCGATCAAGCCCGACACCCTGCCGGTCGCGACCCGGGCGCAGGATTTCGAACCCGAGTCGGTCAGCCTCGGCATCAACGGCCGCGCCTACGTGAGCCTGCAGGAAAACAACGCCTTCGCCACGGTGCAGCTCACGCCGGCCCGGATCGAAAGCATCCTGCCGTTTGGCAGCAAGAACTACGGTATCACCGGCAACAGCCTGGACAGCAACGACAGCGACCACACCGCCGTGCTCGCCAGCCAACCAGTGAAGGCGTACTACCAGCCCGGCACGATCATGGCGTTCCGCAATTCCAGCGAGATTCTGCTGCTGACCGCCAATACCGGCGCGCCAAAAGTATTGCCGAGCTTCGATGAACGGGTGCGCGCCAGCGAGGTGTCGCTCGATCCAACCGTGTTCCCCGACGCGGCCAACCTGCAGACGCCGGCCCAGATCGGCCGACTCTACGTTTCGGCCAACGAGGGCAGCGACGCCGCCACCGCCACGGTGCCGGCCGACCCCGACTTCGAAAACCTGTTCGCTTTCGGCACCCGCTCGTTTTCGATCTTCCGCGTCGCCGGCACTATCGCCAATGATTCGCTCGGTGATTTCGAACGCGTCACTGCGGAGCGCCTGGGTGGCAATTTCAACAGCCGCGCCAACAGCAACGGTACCGGCGACGCGCTGTCGGTCGAGTCCGGGCCGGCGCCGAACGCGCTCGCCCTCGGCCAGATCGACGGCGCCACTTTTGCGTTCATCGGACTGACCCAGCCGGGCGGGGTCATGGTCTACGCGCTGGAGGGCGACCTGCTGTTCCTGCGCTTCATCGATTACCGCAATGATCGCAATTTCGACGTGCCGGTGTCGTTCCCCGATGCCGACGGTGACGGCAGTGCCGACAGCAATCCGGCGGCCGGCGATCTCGGTCCACGCGGCATGGCGTTTGTGCCGATCAGTTCGTCGCCGACCGCCGATTCCCTGCTGATCGTCGGCAACGCGGTCAGCGGCACCACCAGCGTATATGCGGTCAAAGCAGTACCGTGACCGGACTTATTGCGGGCTTGCCGCCGGCTCGGTCGGCGGCGGCGCACTGTCCGCGTTGCCCGGCTGTGCCTGGATGCGGATTGGGCCAATGCTCTTCATCTTGTCGGTCTCGAGATCGTATTCAAAACCGTCGCTGCTGACATGACGCCCACTGCTTTCGGCCAGACGGACATTGCCCTGCAGGCGCAGTTTGTGCTCGTCGGGCAGATAGTCGATCTCGTTGGCTTCGGCGCTGACATCGCGATCGCGCCCGTGACGCCGGATCCAGATCCGTGCCGGACGGCCCTTGAGAACCACCCGGTTCGGCTGCTCGATCGGCCCGTACACGGTCGCCTGGTCGCCTTCCAGCGGCCAGTCGGTTCCGCTCAGGCTGAAGTGCCCCCTGAACTCGGTGACGTTGGCATCGGGGTCATTGGAAGCCGAATCGGCGGTGACCTGGATCGGACGATCGGCCGGCACCGTCAACTTGGCCGCCGACAACGATCCGGCAGCCAGCAAGGCGGCTACAATGCCGATCCACAGCGCGGCATGCCGCGATTTCCCAGGCGCCGACAGCAAACCGAAAAGTGCCGAACCACTTGCCACTGCTCGCTTCGAACTTGCACTTCGAATCCTCGACTGGCCGGCATCCGTTTGCCGGCCCGAACTCGACCGGTCCGTTGATTTGGCGTTTTCCCGCGGTTCCCTTTGATTCCTCTGTCTCATCACTGTCCACCTGTCCCATGCCGTCCATCTCGCGATCAGCCGATCATAGCAAGGCCGCCATGAACTGCTGCCCGAAGCGCGCTCCGATCCAGGCGGCGGACGCCCCGGCCTGCGGGAGCGCACCGGTTTGATCATCAATCGCTACCTGATCCGCGAGGTCGCCGGACCGGTGG
>JBGSKT010000122.1:0-2010 GCA_041741075.1 Lysobacterales bacterium | reverse complement strand
GGCCGGACCTTCAGCCTGCAAGCCGACCTCAACGCCCGCCCCGGCCAGACCGCGGTCCAGGAGGCCCTGCTCTACGTCGGCGAACGCCGCCTCGATGGCGGTTCGCGGCTCAGCGTGCAGGGCGAAATCAGCAAGCTGTTTTGAAACCATGAACCACGCCGACGCCCGCTTTCTCGATCAGGCACTGGCCGTCGCCAGGGAAGCCGCCGCCGCCGCCGAAGTGGTGATCGCCCGGCATTACCGCACGCGCATTGCGGTAGAAACCAAGGACGATGCTTCCCCGGTGACCATTGCCGACCGTGAAGCCGAACAGGCGATCGCCCAGGTGCTGCGCAGGCACTACCCGGCGCACGCCGTGTATGGCGAAGAATATGGCCGCTCCGGCGACAGCGAATGGTTATGGCTGATCGATCCGATCGACGGCACCAAGGCCTTCGTCCGCGACTACCCGCTGTTTTCCACGCAGATCGCGCTGATGCACGAAGGCGAGCTGGTGCTTGGCGTGTCCAGTGCCGGCCAGTTCGGGCAGAGCGCATGGGCGCGGCGTGGCGGCGGCGCCTTTCTCGACGCGCGGCCGGTCCGCATCGAAACGCTGCGCGAACTGCCCGCTGCGCAGCTCTCGTTCGGCAATATCAAGTCGCTGGCCGGCGATCCGGAACGCTGGGCCCGGGTCGCGAGCCTGGTGCAACGGGCCAATCGCTGCCGCGGCTATGGCGACTTCCTGCACTATCACCTGCTCGCCCAGGGCGCGGTCGACGCGGTGATCGAATCCGACCTCAACATCCTCGACATCGCCGCGCTCGCGGTGATCTGCCGCGAAGCCGGCGCCACCTTCACCGATCTCGGCGGCCAGCCGCTGACGCTGCACACCCGCTCGGTACTGGCCGCGCCGGCGGCACTGCATGCTTTTCTGTTGAGGGAAATCGGGTTTACTGCTTGAGTTTTGGGTTTTAGGTTTTAGGTTTCCTGATCAGCCACAAACCTCAGCTATCCATACCCGTTCGCCCTGAGCGTAGCGCCGTAGGCGCGAAGTCGAAGGGTCCCGAGGGGTGCTTCGACTTCGTCCGCTACGCGAGCTACGCTCAGCACGAACGGTCCTTGGGTTCCCTGGCTGAGATTCGGGGCTAATCAGGATGCATGATGTGTCAATACAAGACCTGACCCCTGCGCCTGCTGGCCTGCCTGGTGTAGACCAGCGTCCAGATCACCAATCCAGCCCATGGCTGCATTCCACTATCGGCGTGGCAAGACCTTTGCGAATGGATTCACGCATGCCGGGGATGCTCAGCAGATACAGGGTCTCCTGGACCGAGGCCCAATCCGCCTCCGACAGGAGTACGGCGTTATTGCGCTTCCCGGTGATGTAGATCGGCCGATACGTCTCGGCTGCCTGATCGATCAGGCGATAGAGACCGGAGCGGGCCTTGCTGGCGGTAACTGTACTCATGGATCCGACGGTACGTGAAAACGTACGCTACTCCAAGGTGTGGGCCGCGGCTAACCACCCGCTGGCCGGTCTGGATGCGGCGACTGGTTCGGACGCAGCCGCCCACCGCGGCGTCGGCAAGCAGCCGCGGCGAATGGTGACGGGCCGGAACACCGGTCCTGCGGCGCCGATCCAGCGCGGCCATTCCGGCATAATGCCGCGATGCCAAAGTCGCCGACTGCGTTCTGTCCACGCCTGCGCCTGACGCTGTGCGGGCTGCTGCTGTTCGCGGCCTGCGTGCCGGCGATCGCATCGACGCTGCTCCGACGCGGCAATGGCCCCGAACCTTCGACCCTGGATGCGCATCGGGCGCAGGACCTGGCCGCGCACAATATCCTGCGCGATCTGTATGAAGGCCTGGTCGGCGAGGACGCCGCCGGTCGGGTGGTTGCCGGCATGGCCGAGCGCTGGGAAATCGACGATCAGGCACGCCGCTATACCTTCCACCTGCGCCCCGGCCTGCGCTGGTCGAACGGTGAGGCGCTGACCGCCGGGCAGGTCGTGGACTCGTTCCGGCGCGCGCT
>JBGSKT010000121.1:0-1652 GCA_041741075.1 Lysobacterales bacterium | reverse complement strand
GGCCGGTAGGCGGGCAGCGGCACCAACAGCACATGCGCCAGTCCGGCCGGCGCGGCGGGCAGCCGGGCGAAGTCGTAGTCGGTCCAGATATCGCCATTGACCACGATGAAGGGCGCGTCGCCGAGCAGCGGCAGGGCGTGCCGCATGCCGCCACCGGTCTCCAGCGGCTGCGTGCCCTCGTAGCTGTAGTGGATACGCAGGCCAAAGCGGCGGCCATCGCCGAGCCGGGCCGGAAACTTTTCGGCCAGCCAGGAAGTATTGATCACGACTTCTGCAACGCCGCAGGCGGCAAGCTTTTCGATATGCCAGACGATCAAGGGCTTGCCGCCGACTTCGAGCAGGGGCTTGGGCGTGGCCAGCGATAGCGGGCGCATGCGCTCGCCCTGGCCGGCGGCAAAGATCAGCGCCTTCATCGCCGGCTAATCAAGCGGGCTGCGCGGACGCACCCGCACGCGGCCGGGTGAGGTCGGTAGCGCCGACCTGGGCCGCGAGCCAGCCCGCGAACGGCGCCAGTTCCTTGCTGCGGCCGGCGACCTCCAGCACATATTTCAGGGTCAGCGGCAGATCGGCCAGATACTGCGGCTTGCCGTCGCGGTAATGCAGCCGGCAGAAGATGCCGAGCACCTTGAGGTGGCGTTGCAGGCCCATGAAATCGAACCAGCGCTTGAAGCGCAGCTCGCGTTCGCCGATGCGGTCGGCGCGCGCCAGGCGATCGCGATACTGGTTGGCCAGCGCCTGCACTTCGGCCTCTGGCCAGGCGATGTAGCA
Organism: Lysobacterales bacterium; assembly: GCA_041741075.1. GTDB lineage: Bacteria > Pseudomonadota > Gammaproteobacteria > Xanthomonadales > Ahniellaceae > 0-14-3-00-62-12. The sequence continues at coordinate 884 of JBGSKT010000121.1, read as the reverse complement.
GTCGCGCAGCAGCGACACCAGATCGTAGGTGATCGGTCCGCGTACCGCGTCCTGGAAGTCGATGATGCCAGGGTTGCCGTGCGCGATCCGCATCAGGTTGCGGCTGTGGTAGTCGCGGTGCACGAACACCTGCGGTTGCTCCAGTGCCGATTCGATCAGCCGCGCAAAGCAGCGTTCGATCAGCGCCAGCGCCGCAGCATCGGGCTCGATGCCCAGATGTCGCCGGATAAACCAGTCGGGGAACAGGTCGAGTTCCTGACGCAGGCGCACGGCGTCGTACTCGGGCAGGCCGCTGGCATCAGTAACGGTCTGCATGCGCAGTAGCGCGTCCAGGGCATCGCCATAGAGTTGATCGCGGCTGCTGGCGTCGAGCACGTCCAGATACGGCGTGTCGCCGAGATCGCCCATCAGCACGAAGCCGTGCTCGGGATTCGCGGCCATCACCTCGGGGGCACTCAGATTGGCCGCACGCAGACGCTGGTTGACGGCGAGCCAGGGACGGACGTCTTCGTGTTCGGGCGGCGCATCCATCACCACCAGCGAGGTGCCGCGGCTGTCGATGCGGTGATAGCTGCGGAAACTGGCGTCGCTCGATGCCGGCTGCAATTTCTGGATCGTGCTGTCATTGAGCACGCTCCTCAGCCAGTTCAACAACTGCTCTTGACGGCTTGGGTTCATGGCTTGGTCGATGGGTTGGCAGTTTCGCGACGGAGGCGCGGGCGATCAGGCAAGGCGGTCCGGTTGCCGCGGCGGCTGCGCCTCGATCGGCACCAATTTCAGATTGCGGATCTTTTCCATCAGCAGGCGGATGTTTTCCGACCAGCGTTGCGCCGCCGGTGGTGCGGGCGGCGGGCCCTGGGCCGGCCCGGCCTCGGGGTGGCTAG
>JBGSKT010000120.1:0-2336 GCA_041741075.1 Lysobacterales bacterium | reverse complement strand
GTGAGCTGGGTGGCGACCTGGCGCGCCAGCTCCGGGCTCAGCCCACGGCCCATGTAGATGCCGGCGAGCTCGGCGTGCTCGTGCTCGGGATCGTCGGCCAGTTCGTGCCGCTCACGCGTCAGGTCGGCGTTTTCGGTATCGGCCTGCGAACTGACCGACACGTATTCACCGGCAGCCATCGACAGCGCCCCGGCCACCAGGCCAGCAAACGCCGCCAGCAACACCGGTTCGCGACCGGCCGCGGCCGCGGCGATACCGACCACCAGACTGCTGGTCGAAATCAGTCCGTCGTTGGCGCCGAGTACCGCGGCGCGCAGCCAGCCGATGCTGTCAGTGCGATGGATTTCAGTGTGTGCCATGGCCTCGGTCCTGCCTCGTTCGGTCCAGACCCCGATCTTAGCGGAGCCGCTGCGGGAGCGACGCATGGGTCACGACCTGGCTATCGAATCGGCAGTCGCGAGATTCCCTCGCTCCCACAATTGCACCCCTATCGAATCGGCAGTCGCGAGGTTCCCTCGCCCCCACCAATCCGCCCAACGGTGTTTTGCCCTGTGCGCCCGTCACCCCGCACAACGCGCCGATCTGCTCCAGTTCGTTGCTGGCGAATATCAAATCTGTGACCTACGTCACATCTACTTGTCGGCCCATACGGTAGCGAGTAGCGTACGCGGGCCGGGAATCTCCCCGGTGATACGGCTAGCACCAAGGGGAATACCATGAAGCATCTTTACGTTTTACTTGTGGCTCTGCTTGCTTTGGTCGCCACCAGCGTCGGCGCCGAACAAGAGCGCGGCTACAGCGAGGGCCCGGTCTCGGTGGTCACCGCCGTCAAGGTCATGGACGGCCAGTACGACAATTACCTGGCCTTTCTGGGCAAGACCTACAAGCCGCTGCTGGAAGAACAGAAAACCGCTGGCATCATTGTCGGTTATGCCATCTATGATGCGCAGCCACGGACGCCGAGCGAGGCCGATCTATACCTGGTCGTGACCTATCCGAACATGGCCAGCTTCGACGGCCTGGCCGACAAGACCGAACCGCTGATGGCCAAGATCACTGGCTTGAATCGCACCGCCGCCGCCGCGGCATCCGCAGACCGCGGCAAGATGCGCCAGATTCTTGGCTCCGAAACGATCCGTGAAGTCAAGTTGAAGTAGGCCGATCATTGGCGGTCTTTGGAACGCCGCGATCTCCGACCGCCAGCGTCTGAGGTCGCGGCGACCAGGCCGACGAATGCCGCCCACAACCGGGCCTCGGTCCCGCCATTGATGAGTCCAAGGACACGTTGTTACCCAACCGATGCAGGAACGACGCCTGCGTCGCGATTGGGCGATCGCTGCATCCGTTGCGACCTGCCGTCGCTCCCACAAATGCACCCCGATCGAATCGACAGTCGCGAGGTTCCCTCGCGCCCACCAACGCGCACCTTGGTCCTCTGCCTCTGGCCCGGGCGTTCCGGCCAACCCGCCCCTGCGTCAGGTTTGACCAAGTTGCTCGGCGATGCTGCGGGTTTTTTCGGTGCATTTCTCACCGCTGTGGCGGGTGCTTTTGCGCTCGACCAGCAGTAGATGGCATTCGTGTTCGGCGACCGGATTGTGGCGTACGCCCTTTGGCACCACGAACAATTCGCCTGCGGCCAGGCGCACCGGTCCGGATTCCAGCTCGATGCGCAATTTTCCTTTTAGAACGTAGAACAATTCGTCTTCATCGGCGTGCAGGTGCCAACCGAACTCGCCGTGTACGCGGGCTACCTTGACGTAGACATCATCGACTTCGGCGATGACGCGCGGCGACCACAGCGCAGCCAGTGCAGCGGCGATCCGGGCGGGTGCTATGGGTTTCATCCGGGTGCCTTCTCGATTGTGCGTGGCTGCGCCCGGTCCAGCCGGAACCAGACCTCGGTCCGATCCTTCATTTCCCCGCGAGTCCAGCCCAGGCGTCGATAGAATCCGTCGGCCCGGGTATCGATCGCGGTGCCGAGTCTGACCTGATCGAATCCGATCTCGAACAGCCAGTCCGCGGCCAAACGCAGCAAGCCTTTACCGGCGCCGAGTCCCTCGAATTCCGGGCGCACGAACAAGGCCCAGATCGAACCATCGGCGCGTGCAGCGAAGGAAAATCCAATCACCACGCCGTCGATTTCGGCGACGAAGCCGCGGCCGAGTTCATCCAGATATTCCTCGACCAGCAGATCGGTGACCCGGGCCGGATTCGACAACACGTTTTCACGAACCGCGACGCGGATCTGCTGGATCACCGGGACGTCGGTGACTAGCGCGCGCCGGAAGCTCGGGCCGGCCACGTCTACCACGCCGCGGCCAGCGTTTCGCCGCCGG
>JBGSKT010000119.1:0-2372 GCA_041741075.1 Lysobacterales bacterium | reverse complement strand
CCGCCCTGTCCGCGGCGGCCGCCATAACCAACCCGAGCGCCGCCGCCACGCAATACACCCTGACCATCTACAGCTCCGCCCAACCCGGTCAGTTGAACCCACAGACCCTGGCGCAGTATGGCCAGGCGGTACCCGGCTACGCGCTGGTGCGCAACCGCCGCGAACTCGCGATAGCCGCCGGCAGCGGCGAGGTCCGCTTCAGCGATGTCGCCACCCGGATCGATCCGAGCACGGTCAGTTTCGCATCGCTCACCGATCCGGCCGGCACCCGGGTCATCGAACAGAACTACCAGTTCGATCTGGTCGACGGGCAAAAGCTGCTGCAGCGCTATATCGGCCAGAAAATCAGCGTAGACCAGGCCCAGGCCGAGCGCTTCGAGCGCGTGGTCGGCACCCTGCTGTCGGCCAGCAACGGCCTGATTCTGCAGAAAGACAGCGGCGAAGTGCTCACCCTCGGCCAGTACACCAATATCCAGTTTCCGGCCCTGCCCGGTGGCCTGATCACGCGCCCGACCCTGGTCTGGCTGGTCAGCGCCAAGCAGGGCGGCAAGCACGACGCCGTGGTCAGCTACCAGACCCAGGGCATGACCTGGTGGAGCGACTACAACATCACCCTGGCCGACAGCCCCGACGGCTGCCGCATGGATCTGGCCGCCTGGGTCACCATCGTCAACCAGAGCGGCGCCAGTTTTCCCGGCAGCACGCTCAAGCTGGTCGCCGGCGAGGTCAACCGCGCACCGGCCGCGGCCGCGCCGCAGGCGATGTATATGAAGGCATCGCGGGTGTCCGATGCGATCGAGGAACAGGGCTTCCAGGAATCGCAACTGTTCGAGTACCACTTATACAAGCTGGGCCGGCCGACCGACCTGCCGCAGAACTCGACCAAGCAGTTGGAGCTGTTCCCGGCCGCGACCGGGGTCGGCTGCACGCGCGAACTGGTGTTCACCGCCGGGCCCGGCCCGTGGCGCTACTACGGTTCGCCGATCACCGACCAGGGCTTCGCCGCCAGCCAGCCCGGCAAGGTCGGCGCCTGGCTCGAATTCAAGAACGAGAAGACCAACGGACTCGGCATGCCGCTGCCGGCCGGGCGCATCCGCGTCAACCAGGCCAATCGCGCCGACGGCGGCCTGGAGTTCATCGGCGAGGACCTGATCCAGCACACCCCGCGCAACGAAACCCTGCGCATCAAACTGGGCGACAGCTTCGACGTAGTCGGCGAACGCAAGCAGACCGATTTCCGGGTCGACAGCAACGCCCACTGGATCGAGGAAACCTTCGAGATCAGCGTGCGCAACCGCAAGCAGGAAGCAGTCGATGTGGTCGCCCGCGAATACCTGTACCGCTGGAGCCAGTGGAACCTGACCGCGGCCAGCGTCAAGTACCAGAAGCGCGACGCCGGCACGGTGGACTTTCCGCTCAGCATCAAAGCCGACGGCGAAGCAAAATTCAGCTATACCGTGCGCTACACCTGGTAGTCACCGGTAACCGACCGCGATGCGCTGCCGACTCGGCGACCCGGCCGCTGCGCTCGGCGCCTAATCCCGCTGTGACAAGGGCACGTACTTGCGGTCTTCGGGGCCGGTGTAATTGGCGCTCGGACGGATGATCTTGTTGTCGATGCGTTGTTCGATGATATGCGCGCTCCAGCCGCTGGTGCGCGAAATCACGAACAGCGGGGTGAACATCGCGGTCGGCACGCCGAGCATGTGGTAGCTGACCGCGCTGAACCAGTCGAGGTTGGGAAACATCTTCTTGATTTCCCACATCACCGACTCCAGCCGCTCGGCGATGGCGAACATGCGCGGGTCGCGGGCCTCGTCCGACAGCCGCTTTGCCACCGCCTTGATGATCTGGTTGCGCGGGTCAGAGACGGTGTAGACCGGATGCCCGAAGCCGATCACCACTTCCTTGCGTTCGACCCGGGCGCGGATATCGTCTTCGGCCGCATCGGCGTTGTCGTAGCGTTTCTGGATATCGAAGGCGACCTCGTTGGCGCCGCCGTGCTTGGGCCCGCGCAGGGCACCGATGCCGCCGGCAATCGCCGAGTATAGGTCCGAGCCGGTGCCGGCGATCACCCGCGCGGCGAAGGTGCTGGCATTGAACTCGTGCTCGGCATACAGGATCAACGAGGTGTGCATGGCGCGCACCCAGCTCGCCCGCGGCTTCTCACCGTGCAGCAAGTGCAGGAAGTGTCCGCCGATCGAATCGTCGTCGGTCTCGACCTCGATCCGGCGGCCATTGTGCGCGAAGTGGTACCAGTACAGCAGCATCGAGCCGAGCGCGGCGAGCAGCCGGTCGGCGATATCGCGGGCGCCGGCCAGGCTGTGGTCGTCTTTTTCCGGCAGCACGCAGCCGAGCGCCGACACCCCGGT
>JBGSKT010000118.1:0-3389 GCA_041741075.1 Lysobacterales bacterium | reverse complement strand
AGGGCAGAAGACAGAGGACCGATGACGGCAGGAGCCGTCGTCCCGGCGAACGCCGGGACCCAGTGCTCTGGCGGTTCCGCGCTATCCGGCACTGGACCCCGGCTTCCGCCGGGGCGACGGCTCCGCTGTATTCTGTCCTCTGTCCTCTGTCTCCTATCTGCTGATATGCAACGTCGCGTCCTTACCGGCATCACCACCACCGGGGCTCCGCACCTCGGCAATTACGTCGGGGCGATCCGTCCGGCGATCGCGGCCAGTCGCAGCGATCGGGTCGAGTCGTTCTATTTCCTGGCCGACTACCACGCCCTGGTCAAGTGCCAGGACCCGCAACGCATCCAGCGCTCGACCCTGGAAATCGCCGCGACCTGGCTGGCGCTCGGGCTGGATACCCGGCGCGTGCTGTTCTATCGCCAGTCGGACATCACCGAGATTCCCGAGCTGACCTGGCTTCTGACCTGCGTCGCCGGCAAGGGCCTGCTCAATCGCGCCCATGCCTACAAGGCCGCGGTCGATGCCAATGTGCAGGCCGGCGACGACCCCGACGCCGGCATCAGCGCCGGCCTGTTCATGTACCCGGTGTTGATGGCCGCCGACATTCTGGCGTTCAACGCCCACCAGGTGCCGGTCGGCCGCGACCAGTTGCAGCACATCGAGATCGCCCGCGACCTGGCCCAGCGCTTCAACCACGTTTATGGCGGCGAGTTTTTCACCCTGCCCGAGGCGCTGATCGAGGACAGCTCGGCGATCCTGCCCGGGCTCGACGGGCGCAAGATGTCGAAGAGCTACGACAACACCATTCCGCTGTGGTTGTCGGCGGCAGAACTCAAGCGCGCGATCGCCGGCATCGTCACCAATTCGCAGCCGCCGGGTGAGCCCAAGGACGCCGCTGCTTCGCACCTGTTCGCGATCTATGAGGCTTTCGCCAGCGTGGAAGAGACCGCGGCGATGCGCCAAGCCTATGCCGCCGGCATCGGCTGGGGCGAGGCCAAACAGCGCGTGTTTGAATGTATCGACCGCGATATCGCCCCGGCGCGGGACGAATACCAGCGCTTGGTCGGCACGGCGGCCGGCCATCAGGAAGTGGAGCAGCGACTACAAGACGGTGCCGCGCGCGCGCGCGCGATCACCGGTGCCCTGCTTGCCCGCTTGCGAGAAGCGGTTGGCTTACGTTCATTGCGATCCGGCCTGGCCACGGCCGCTACCGCCGCCGCTGCACCCACGCCCATGGCATTGCAGTTCAAGAGCTACCGCGACCACGATGGACGTTTCTATTTCAAATGTTCGTCGGCCGATGGTGTGGTGCTGTTGCAGAGCGCCGGCTACGCCGCGCCACGCGACGCCGGGCTGCTGCTGGCGGCATTGAAGGCGGCCCATCCCGATTCGTTGCAGGCCAGCAACGGCGTGCTGCACCTCGCCGATGGCCAAGCCCTGGGCGAACTGGCCACCGATGGGGCGCTGGCCATGATCGCGGCCGGACTGCGCGCCCTGCACGAATCGGCGTAGCCCGGCGTAGCCCGGAAGAAGCGCAGCGGATTTGGAATGGGAGATGCCCGATGCACAGCGATAGCAGCCTGCTCACCTCGCTCGCCCTGGTGCTCGGCGTGGCCGCGCTCACCACCACCGTGTTCCAGCGTCTGGGCTGGCCGCTGGTGCTCGGCTATCTGCTCGCCGGGATGGTGGTCGGGCCGCAGCTGCACTGGGTGCATGGGGTGGACCCGGCCGATGTCGGCACCCTGTCCGAGCTGGGCGTGATTCTGTTGATGTTTTTCATCGGGCTCGAATTCAGCATCGGGCGCCTGCTGCGGGTCGGCCTGCGTGGCCTGTTGATCGCTGCCTTCGAGGTCGGCTGCATGCTCTGGCTCGGGGTCGCGATCGGCCGGGCCTTCGGGTTTTCGATGGTGTCGAGTTTCTTTCTGGCCGGTGTGGTGGCGATCGCCAGCACCACGATCATCGCCAAGGTGTTCGACGAGCAGCGCATCGGTGGCCGCTTCAAGGAAGTGGTGTTCGCCACGTTGATCGTGGAGGATCTGATCGCGGTGCTGCTGTTGACCGCGTTCAATACCCTGGCCAAGCGCGGCACCCCGGACTTTCAGGGTCTGCTGGTCGAGGCCTCGCACCTGGCGGGCTTTCTGGCGGTGTTGCTGATCGCAGGCTACGCCCTGATTCCCTGGTTGCTGCGGCGGGTGGTGGCGCTGAACCGGCCGGAGACCACCCTGGTATTCAGTGTCGGCGTCTGCTTCGCGTTTGCCCTGGCGGCGCGGCAGTTCGGTTATTCGGTGGCGCTGGGCGCGTTTCTGGCCGGTTCCCTGGTCGCCGAGTCCGGCGAAGAGCGGCGCATCGAGGCGCTGGTGCGGCCGCTGCGCGACATGTTCGCCGCGGTGTTCTTCGTGGCGGTCGGTATGAGCGTGGCGCCGCGTCTGATCCTCGACAATCTGGCCCTGGTGGCGACCATGACCCTGGCGGTGTTGCTGGTCAAGCCGCTGGCGGTGAGCCTGGCCGGGTTCTTCTGCGGACTCGGCGTCGGCAAATCGGTGCGGGTCGGCATGAGCCTGGGCCAGATCGGCGAATTCTCGTTCATCATCGCTGGCCTCGGCGTGGCCAGCGGGGCTGCCGATTCGCGGCTGCTGGCGCTCGCGGTCTCGGTCGCCGCGGTGACCGCGTTCACCACTCCCTTCATGGTGCGTGCGGCCGATGCCGCCGCCCAGCAAATCGACCGAAGCCTGCCCGGGCCGATCCGCACCTTCGCCGCGCTGTATGGGAGTTGGGTGCAGTCGATTGTCGTGGCCAGCCGCGAACGTCGTGGCGGCAAGCTGCGGCGCTGGATCGGATTTCTGCTGCTCGACACCAGCCTGATCATCGGCCTGATCTGGATCGCCGCCAACGGCGCCCCGCGCCTGCGCGACTGGCTCGATGCCGAGACCGCCCTGGCCACGGTCGGAGCCAATCTGCTGGTCTGGGGCGGGGTGGCCCTGATCGCAGCCCCGCTGTTGTTCGGGGTGTTGCGTGCGGTGCGCGCCATCGCCGGACGCATGGCGACCTCGGCGTTGCCGATTGCAGAGGACGGAGGACAGGCGAGGGAGGACAGAACATCGGCCTTGGCAACGAATACCGTCGATCTCGCCCAGGCCCCGCGCCGGGTGCTGTCGTTGACCCTGGAAAGCCTGATGTTGCTGGTGTTTGGCCTGGTCACGATCGCACTGACCGCAGCCAGCGTACCGGTGATGCCGGCGTTTCTGGCGCTGTTCGCGCTGCTGTTCGGCAACAGCCTGGCGTTCTGGCGCAGCGCCGGCCAACTGCACGGCCATGTCCAGGCCGGTTCGCTGGTGATCCTCGAAGCCCTGCGCCGGCAAGCCCCCGGCTCCGGCGCCGGCAGCCAGGCGCACGCGCTG
>JBGSKT010000117.1:0-2551 GCA_041741075.1 Lysobacterales bacterium | reverse complement strand
CGAAGTCGGCGCTGAGGTAGATGCTGCCGCCCTGGGCAACCGCGACGGTGGTGCCGCGCGGGTCGAAGTCGAGCAGCAGCTTGCCGGGCTCGACCGGACTTCTGAACTCGAGTTCGCCGCGGCTGCCATTGGCGCCGGCGACCACATTCAGGGTGCCGCGGGCGCTGCCAGCGACGATCAGCGTGTACTGGCCGACCGGTAGATCTTCGACCTCGGCGCTGAACTCGCTGCGGTCGGGCAGTTCCTCGAACTGCAGCTTGCCGCTGGCCGCCGGGACCAGGCCGGTGTTGTCCATGAACTGGGTGATCTCGCCGGCCAGCGTCGCGCTGCTGTCGCCGGAAATGCCGCCGCTGCAAGTGCTGTTGAAAAGCGAGGTCAGTCGGGTGATCGGCATGTTGCCCGCCGGCAGGGCCGGATCCAGTGGCTGGTACTGCACGGTGCCCTGGTCACAACTGTTGAAGGTGACGGTCAGGGTGCCCCAGGGCAGGGTCTGCACGCGGGCCGGGTCGAAACTGTTGCCGAAGGCGCCGCCACGGGCGGTCTGTCCGGTCAGCACGGCGCGGTCGCCCTGTACCGGTCCGGTCGCCAGCACCCAGGTTGGATTGCCCTGTGCATCATAGGTGTACCAGAAGCCGACGATTACCTTGGTGGTGCCGTTGCTCACTACCTCGAAATTGAAGCCGTGGCCACTGTGCGCCGGGTCGAACCAGGAGGCGGAAAACTCGCGGGTGATGGTGAGTGCGTTGGCGCCGCCGGCCATGGCGGCGCTCAGGGCGACGGCCAGCAGCGTGCGGCGAACAAGGGAACCTCGGTTCATGACGAACTCCAGATGGGGGCTATCAGGTCGCCGATTGCGACGTGACCAAGGTAGCCAGACGCTGGGGACCGACCCATCGGGGCTTTCCCTCAGCGCGGGGCGCGGCTCTGCCCCACGGGAATCTGTCGATGTCGTCACGAAAAGCCGATCCAGTCTTGAATCCGGGCCGGTTTGGCAGGGGAAAACCCCCAGACTGCGACGGGGAATCGCCCAGCGTCTGCCAGCGCCCTCGACTTGCCCGGCCGACTGGCCTAGGGTGGCTGGCGTCGAGGCCGTGGGCCAGCGCAGATCCGGGGTGAACGATAATGAACAGGCAAAGTGCGATTCGATCCGTGGCGGCAGCCGCGGCGTTGGGGTTGATCGGGCTGGGCATGGCGCCGCTGGCTGTGGCCGAGGTGCTGGTGGTCATTGCGCCGCCGTCCCCGCCCAGCACCGAGCGCAAGGTCCAAGCGGAAATCTGCTTCCCGTCGCTGGCCAATTGTACGATCGGCGGCGATTTCGAAATCGAGTTCCACCAGGTCGACAATCTCAGCGAGGCGGCGCTAGGCTTGACGGCCACCTTGCTCGATACGCCAGCGGCGCTGGCCGCAGTCAATGACCGCTTGCCGAGTGGCACGGTCAGTTATCTGCTCGACCCGGCTTTCCCGATCCTGGTGACGGTCGAACCGCCAGTCGCGTTCGGGTTGGCGTTCGAAGACGATGTCGATTTCGAGTTTCACACCGATGAGTCGCTGGTGTTCCTGCCGGGCAGCGTCTACCGGCTGATGAAGGCGCCGATCGGTGGTGCCTTCCATGACATCACCAATGACGTGCTCGCCGGCAGTATCCGCACCCGCGGCAGCGGTGGGCGCTTTTCCGAATTCGTGATCGCAAAACTGGTCAGCACGCGCGCGGCCAGCACGCCGCTGGCCAATGTGCTGGGCGAGGCCACGCTCGGCTTTGCCGATCTGGATGCGCGCCTGGCCGAGCCAGATCTATCCCTGGTGGCGCGGCGCATCCTCGGCATCCAGTTGCGCATCGCACACGCCGCATTCGACAACAGCGATTACGCGGCGGCGACCGCCAAACTGGGCGAAATCGAAATCGAAGCGGCCAACCTGCGCGGCACGGCCATCCCCAATCGCTGGCGCGCGGCGCGCGACCTGGTCAATGCCGAGGGCGAGATCCAGGCGTTGGCAGCGGCGCTAAAGCACAAACTGCGCTGTTTGCAGAATCTGTGCAACTGATGCCGGCCACGGCCGCTTTGCACCCGGATTGGCGTGGCCACGGCCGGGTTGTAGTGTGAGCGGCCACGAAACCGGTTTGCCGCCATGCCCGCCAAGCTCAGCATCCATGTACCCGATCAACCGGCGATCGTCCGCCTGCTGGGCGAACCCGCCTGTCTGAGTCTGGGCCGGGCCGCGGATTGCAATCTGGTGATCGAACACGCCTCGGTATCGCGCCGCCACGCCGAGCTGCGCGTGGCTGCCGACGGCAGTTGCCGGATCGTCGATCTGGACTCCAAGAACGGCCTGCGCGTGGATGGCGAGCGTCGGCGCGAGGCGGCTCTGGATCGGGCGCTGTGGTTCGCGCTCGGCGATGTGTTCTGCGAGTTTCAACCGCTGCCGGAAAACGCGGCCGCGCTGCTGCGCCAGCAGGATCGCGTGCGGCGCGATTCGTCGGTCGCCCTGACCGCCGCGCTGTCCGGTCAAACCAACCCCGACCGGCTGCTGCACGAGGTGCTCGAGGCGATGC
>JBGSKT010000116.1:0-1658 GCA_041741075.1 Lysobacterales bacterium | reverse complement strand
TCGGCGACCAGCCACGAACGCCGCGCCTGAGCCCTTCGCGGCTGCGTGGCCAAGGGCGGCAGTTGTGGGAGCGGCAGTTGTGGGAGCGACAGTTGTGGGAGCGGCAGTTGTGGGAGCGACGGCACGTCGCGACTGGGCTAGCGAAGCGACAGTCGCGACGTGCCGTCGCTCCCACAACTGCCGCTCCCACAACTGCCGCTCCCACAACTGTCGCTCCCACAACTGCCGCTCCCACAACTGCCGCCCTTGGCCACGCAGCCGCGAAGGGCTCAGGCGCGGCGTTCGTGGCTGGTCGCCGACTCGATCATTTCATTGGCGGCGTCGTGCAGGCCCAAGGGGCTACCGCAAAGCCGCGGCAGTGTCACCCGGAAGGTGGCGCCGAGGGTGGCGCCGCCCGACTCGCCCTCGACCCGTCCTGCGTGCAGTTGCACCAGGTCACGCACGATCGCGAGGCCTAGGCCAGTCGAACTTTCGCCCGCGGTTGGTCGCGCCGACAGTCGCTGGAAGCGCTGGAACAGCCGGGCTTTTTCCTCGCTGCCAAAGCCCTGGCCGAAATCCCGCACGGTCACGCAAACATGGTCGGTGTCCACCGCAACCCGTACCTCGATGCGCCCCTGCGGCGGGCTGAACTTGATGGCGTTGCCGAGCAGATTTTCGAAAACCTGGGCGAGGCGTTCCGGGTCGCCCCGCACGATCGCATCGCTGGCGCCGAGAAACTCGATCGGTTGACTCTTGGCGTCGGCGCGCGGCCGCATACGCTCGATTACCTCGGTTAGCAAGGGATTGAGATCAAGCGGGATCGGGTGCAATTCGACCCGACCGGCATCTAGCGCGGCGGATTCCAGCAGATCGCCGAGCAGGGCCAGCGCCCGGCGGCTGGCGTTGGCGATGATGCGGGCGAAGCGCCGGGTCTCGTCCACGCTCTGGGCGCGACCGCTCTCGATCAGCTCCGCGAAACCCTGGATCGAACTCAGGGGGTTGCGCAGGTCGTGCGCGGCCATGCCCAGCATCTCGGTCTTGAAGCGATCCGCCTGCTCGGCCTGGGCGCGGGCACGTTCGGCCTCATCCAGCGCCAGCCGCAGACTGTCGCCGGCCACCCGCAGGTGCTCGCCATTCCTGACCCGCTCGCGGTAGCGCAGGCCGAGCGCCAACAACCACAGCAGGGCCAGCGCGACTGCCACCAGCAACAGCAGCCGCGAGGCGCGCTCGCGTTCGATCAGTTTGGCGCTCAATTCGGATTGCGTCTTCAGCCGGACGATTTCCTGCTCGCGCTGTTTGACGTGGAAGCGGCTGGCGAGCAGGGCATAGCGCGCCTGGTCCTGCTCGACCATCCAGCGGTCGCGGGTGTTGATAAAGGCTTTCTGTGCCGCCACGACCGCGGCCAGATCGCCTTTGGCCTCATGGATGGCCGCCTGCAGGCGATAGATCGGCAGCCATTGCCGTGGGGTTCCGGGTCGGGCCAGGGCGAGCGCGCTGATGCTGTGGCTGAGGGCGTCGTCGAGCAGTCTGGAATCGGTGGACTGGGCCTGGGCCTGGCCCCGCCTTTCCTGGTACATGCGCCAGTAGGATGCGGCGAGTTCGGCGTGCACCTCGGCCATGGTGGCGCGGTCGTCGAGCTGGGTCGAAAGCGCCAGTGCCTGGTCGTAGCTGTCGCGCGC
>JBGSKT010000115.1:0-11334 GCA_041741075.1 Lysobacterales bacterium | reverse complement strand
GCACGCTCGATGACGGCTACTGGCGGACCGGCGTCGAGGCGCGAATTGCCGATCCGGCCGGCGCTATCGATCACCAGCCAGTCGAGGGCGGCCTCGCGGCCGTGCCAGGCGATCAGCAGCAGGTCGCGGAGTGAGGAAGACGGGGGCATCGCGGCATCTTAGCGAAGACGGCGCCGGGCCGACAGAGCAGCGGTGGTCGAGTGTGGCAGCGGCCGAGCCGGCGCTGGGGTCGGCTGATGCGATTACTCGAAGCCATTGGCGAATAAGGCGTCGACCACGGTGCTCTCGATTGCACCGATATCGCAACGTGCGCTGCCGTCGCCGTCGCCGTCGACCGGGCGGATCACGTAGCGGGCGTCGTAATTGGCGCAGCCAGCCGGATTGCCGGCGTCGATAGCCGGGCTGCCATAGGCCGGGTGCATGCTGGGTGCGAGCCCGCCGTTCAGCGCCGGCGCGGCCAGCCAGAACATATAGCCGACCAAGCCGCTACCGCTGTCGTTGGCGATCAAGCAACTGCCGCCGTGGTACAGATTGAACCCGGCCACCCCGTTCTGTGACGCCGCCAGGCTGGAATTGCAGGCCGGGCTCGCGCCATTGATCAGGTTGTGGTTCAACGCCGGCAAGGCGAATACGCTCAGCCACAACTGGCTGGCCTGGCCGGAGGCCTGCGCAATGTTGTCGCTGAAGGTGTTGTGGCTGAGGCTGGCGCTGCAGCAGTTTTCGAGTGCGAGGCCGCCGCCCGCGGTGCTGGCCGAATTGGCATAAAAGGTGTTGTTGCTGGCGATGACCACGGTGTTCAGCGCCTGGATCACGCCGACGCCGCCGCCGACCCGGCCGTTGTTGCCACCAAAGTAATTGTTCAGCAGTTGCAACTGGTTCGCGCCATTCCCGAAGTAGACCAGGGCGCCGCCGTCGCCCTGGCCGGCCAGATCGAAATTGACGGTCGGGTTGCGGCACGGGGTGCCGTTATCGATGAAACTCGAATCGATGATGGTCGCGGTGAAACCGCTGCCGGGAAGATTCAGTCCGAGCGCGCCGCCGTGGCCGCTGTTGCACAGGCTGCCCAGCGAATTGTTGAGATATACCCGGTTGTTCTGGAACAGCGAACGCTGGATGCTGAGCGAATGCGCGCCTTCCTTGTAGATCGCCCCGCCGATCGCGTTGCTGCTGGCGACCGGCACCGCGGCTTCGCTCAGTATCTGGTTGCCGCGCAGCACCGAATCCAGCACAAACAGCGGGCCGGCCGCGTACACCGCGCCGCCCCGCGCGGCGGTCGCTGCCGATTGCAGATAGACGCTGCAGTCGAGCACCTGCACCCAGTTCAGGGTCAGTTCGGTGGCCGCGCGGCGGACCGCGACACAGCCGCCGTTGTCGATGCTGCCGCCGCGGCGCACGGTCAGGAAGCGCAGCTCCAGAAACTGCGTGGTTGAGGTTGCGGCCACCGTGAACGGTTGATGGCCGTTGCCGTCGATGATCACCCCGGCGGCGATATCGACGCCATTGATGCGCACGTTCGGGCCGACGATGCCGGGCATCGGCTGATTGAGAAAGATCACATTGCTCGCGCCGGGCGGATTGCTCACCGGAAAATTGAAACGGATCTCCTGCAATCCGGCGTAGCCCGGCTGCAGGCCCTGGATCGCGGCCAGCAGCGAACCGGGTCCGAAGGCACTGGTGTTGCTGACCCAGGTGGTGATGGTCTGCGCCCCGACGGCGCCGGCCGCAAGCAGTAACAATGCGCTAGCCAGGACCCTGGTCAGCGACGCGGGCAGTGCAGTCAGCAGCTTGGCGAACGGACGCATGGCGATTTCCTGGTGGCGGACAAGCAGCCACTACGCAAAACAGCGGCGGCGGCTGTCACTGGCGGCCGCCAGTCGGTGCGCTGCCGGATCGCGGACGGATGGGCGAACGGCAGAGGAGCGTGCTTGCCTTGCGGATACCCCCTACCGCATCCAGGTGCGATCAAGCGTCCGCCGTTTGGGCTACAATTCGGATGCTTTGTTGCTGGTGGCTGGGGGCAACGGCGATCACCCAAACTGGAGAACGCAGATGGATTTCAATCGATTGATCGAACGTGTGCGCAAGATACTGCTGACCCCGAACACGGAGTGGCCGGTGATCGCCGCTGAACCGACAACGACCAGCCAGTTGTATACCAATTACATCCTGATCCTGGCCGCGATCCCGGCACTGGCCGGCTTCATCAAGGGCAGCATCATTGGATTCGGCGTGCCCTTCGTCGGCACCGTGCGCCTGGGATTCGGCACCGGCATCACCCAGATGCTGCTGCAATACGGCCTGGCGCTCGGCCTGGTGTTCGTTCTGGCACTGATCATCGACGCGCTGGCGCCCGGTTTCGGCGGACAAAAAAATCAGAGCCAGGCGCTGAAGACTGCGGCCTACACCTACACCGCCGGCTGGGTGGCCGGTGCCGCCCTGATCCTGCCCTGGATCGGCTGGTTGTTGGCGCTGGCGGGCAGCATCTACGGCATCTATCTGCTCTATCTCGGCCTGCCGCACACCATGAAATCGCCGCCCGAGCGCAGCGTCGGCTATACCGTCGTGGTATTCCTGATCGCCCTGGTACTGAGCTGGATCATTGGCGCCACCGTGGCCGTTGTATCCGGTGCCGGGGCGGCATTGTCGGGCGGCGCGATCCGCACCAGTTCCGGCAATGTCAAGTTCGATGAAGACAGTGGGCTCGGCAAGCTGGCCGCGTTCGGTGCCAAGATGGAAGCGGCCGAAAAGAAAATGAAAGCAGCGCAGAAGTCTGGCGATGCCGACGCCCAGGCCGCCGCCGCTGCGGCCATGCTGGGCACTGCCCTCGGCGGCGGGGACAAGGTCGAGGCGCTGGCCCCGAGCGTGCTCAAGGGCTTCGTGCCGGAGACTCTGGATGGGTTGTCACGCACCCGCTTCAGCGCCGAGAAGAACCGCGCCATGGGCATGCAGGTATCGATCGCGCGCGCCGATTATGGTGATGGCCAGGGCCGCAGCCTGCACCTGGAGATCACCGACACCGGCAGCGCCAAAGGCCTGATGGGCATGGCCGCCTGGGCCGCGATCGAGCAGGAAAGCGAGACCGATACCGGCTACGACAAAACCTATAAATCCGACGGTCGCCTGATCCACGAAAAGTGGGACCGCGAATCCAGTCGCGGCGAATATTCGATCACCCTGGGCAAGCGCTTCCTGGTCAAGGTCGAAGGGCACGCCGACAGCGTGGAGAATCTGAAGGGCGCCGTCGGCAGCGTCGATCTGGCTGGTCTCGAAGCGCTGAAAAGCGAGGGGTGAAGCGCAGCGCTTGCGACATGCGCTGAAACGCATGTCGCGCTGCGCTGAACGACCGGCATGGATGCCGGGCTGGGTGAGGGCGTGCGCTAAGCCGATGCCCCCAGGCATCGGCTGCACGACCGAACGACGCGCAGGGATGCGCGGCTGGACCGCTGCACCAGGGATGGGTGAGGGCGTGCGCTCAGCCGATGCCCCCAGGCATCGGCTGCACGACCGAACGACGCGCAGGGATGCGCGGCTGGACCGCTGCACCAGGGACGGTTGCACCACGCGGTGTGGACCGAAGCAGGCTTTGGCTTGCCGTCAACCATGGAGGGAGGGCGCTTGCGCATTGCCCCCAGGCAATGCGCGCCCGGCCGTTTGCAGGACCGCCTTCACTCGCTCCGCTCCAGATAACCGGCTTCCCGTTGGATGCGCACGCCCAACACGAAGACGGTATCGATTTCTGTAACGTAGCGGTACAGGGCAAGGTATCCGTGGGAGCGGCGGCCGATGACCAGTTCGCGGTTTCCGGTCGCGGTGGGGCGGTCGATCAGCGGATTGCTCTCCAGCACATCCAGTGCGTCGATGATCTCGCCGATGTCAAGGCGTCGCGCAAAAATAACCTGGTCGGATTGCGCAGGATTTTGTTCTGCCTGCAAGGCGCACAAAGGCGCGCATAGTCGGACTATGTAAGCCTTTGTGCAACGACGCAGGCGGGGCAAAAGACCAGCAAGGCGATCGGGTTATTTTTGCGCGCCGCCTAAGTTCCGGGTGTTCGGCGCGAAAGGTGGCGAGGTGTTCGAGGATGCGCTCGAAATCCCCGGCGACTTCGGGGGCAAGTTCGATGCGCGCCACGATCAGCGAGCCAGTTTGCGGGCGACAGGCTGTTTGCCCGGTTGCCCGACCAGGCGCTTTTGCATATAGGCGCGCATGTCGCGCCATGGAATCGTCATGCCGGTGGCGACCACCCGAGCATATCGCTCCTCGGCTTGAGCGTCGACTTCGGCACGGCGTTCCTCGTTTCCGGCTTTTTCGGCAATGGCTTCGAGGATGAAGGCGTGGGCAGTCGTGCCAGAACGCGCTGCCGCTGTCGCGACTTTGGCCTTCAGTTCTTCGGGCAGGCGGAAAGTCGTGGTGGTCATGGCGATTTCCAGAGATGTTACTCGGCCCGACTGCAGCACGACACTGCTACAGTCGGGCCGATGCATTACGCCGCCAACGTTATTTCGCAATCAACAGCAACAGCGAGCGTGCCTGCAATCCGTACACGCTGAACTCGCCGCCGATGAACGCCTCCGATCCGGGCACGACCACGGTGTTGGCGCCCTCGTTCCAGGTGGCGGTGTCGGTGACCCGATACCAGTTCTTTCCGCTGCCGGGCCAGGGCAGGGTGAAGTTCACCTGGCCGGACCAGCCGTTGTAGGCGACATAGATCGCGCTCGCCGGGTCGCCGAATTCGCTGCCATCGATGCGCCAGGCGATCGCGTGGTTGCCGGTGCTGGTGAAGTAGGCGCCGTCGGCTTGGTTGCCGTCCGGCTTGAACCAGCGCAACTGCTCCATCAGGTTGCCGTTGTTGTCGGCGCCGGAATAGAAGTTGGTCGGGCGCAGCGCCGGATGCGCCTTGCGGAAGGCGATCAGGCGCGTGGCGTAGGTCTGCTGGTTGGCCTCGATCGTGGAGCGCGTCCACAATAGCCAGTTCGCCGGCGAATCGAGGTTGTAGACATTGTTATTGCCGAACTGGGTGCGCAGCACTTCGTCGCCGCCGGTCAGCATCGGCACGCCGGCACTCAGCATCAGCAAGGCAAGCCCGGTGCGCGCGGCGCGACGCTGGTCGGCGCCGATCCCGCCCTGGTCCCAACTGTTGTTGTTGTCGTCGCCGCCATCGGATGGGCCGTACGGCCACGGCTGGTTGTTCTGTTTGCTGTTGTAGGCGTACAAATCGTTCAGGCTGAAGCCGTCGTGGGCGACCATGAAATTGACCGAGTGCCAGGGTTTGCGGCCGTCGTCGCCGTACAGGTCGGACGAACCCGCAAAGCGGCTGGCGAGTTCGCCCATCGTCACTACTTCGACCCCCATCTTGTTCTGCTTCTTGCGCAGCGAATCGCGGTAGATGCCGTTCCACTCGGACCAGCCGGCGGGGAAGCCGCCTACCTGATAAGAATTGCCGCCGATCGCCCAGGGCTCGGCGATCAGGTCGAGGCCGCTGCCGCCGCCGGCCGGACGCGGCGGCAGTTCGGCTACGATGCGATTCAGCGCATTGCCGGAATCCATCTTGTCGAAATTGAAGCAGCCGTGCTGGCAGGTGTTGCCCAGCACCGAGGCGAGGTCGAAGCGAAAGCCATCGACGCCCAGGGTGTCGCGCCAGTAGGCCAGCGAATCGATGATCAGGTTCTGCGCGACCGGATTGCGCGTGTTGAAATTGCCGCCGACGCCGGTGTTGTCCCAGGACCGCTGCAGGTCGCTGGTCAGCGAGTAATAGCTCGGGTTGTCGAGGCCGCGCCAGGACAGCAGGTTGTACACGGTCAGTCCGTCACTGCCGCCCCAGGCGCCGCCTTCGCCGCTGTGGTTGTAGACCACGTCGACATAGACCTTGATGCCGGCGTCGTGGAACGCCTTGACCATCGCCTTCCACTCGCGGGTCGGGCCGCCCGCAGTCTTGTCCGAGGAATAGCGGCGATCCGGCGCGAAGTAGTTCAGGGTCATGTAACCCCAGTAGTTATCGCCGGTGGTGGAGTTCGGATCGACATCGTTGGTGTCGTTCTGGGTCTCCTGCACCGGCAGGAACTCGACCGCGGTAACGCCGAGGCTGGCCAGATAGCCAGCCTTGCGCGCGGCGCCGGCATAGGTGCCGCGCTCGGCGCTGGGCACGCTGGTATCGCTCATGGTCAGGCCGCGAACGTGCACTTCGTAGACCACGTCATCCTTGAACGCGCGGGTCGGCTTGACGCCGTTGGAAGCAGTGATCGGCGCCAGCACCAGGCCCTTGGGTGCGCAGGTGCCGCTGTCTTTGTTGCGGTGGCTGGCGCCGCTGGCGTAGATGCTGCCATCCAGGCAGGTCGGGGTATTCGGGTCCTGGCTGATCTCCAGCGCGTAGGGATCGATCAGCAGCTTGTTCGGATTGAAGCGATTGCCGCCGGCGTCGATGTCGCTGCGGAAGCCGGTGGATGTGCCTTTCTTCCACAGACTGCTGTACGGCCAGTTCGGGCCCCAGGCGCGATAGCCGTAATAGACCGTGCCGGTGATGCCATAGGTATTCTTGAGGGTGGAAACCGAGGCGGTCTTCGACCAGACGTTGCTGGCGTCCTTGCTCATCACATAGCGCACCCGCTCCTGGACGCCGGTGCCGGCTTTGTACAACCACAGCTCGACCCGGGTCGCCCGCGAGGAATACACACGGAAGCTGATATTGACCTGGGTCGCGTCGTAGCGGGCGCCCAGGTTCTGCGTATTGATTGCCGCAGACGCGGATGTGGCCGCTGCCGCGCACAACAAGGCCAGACCGCACGACAGCCAGCGGCGGTAACACAGTTGATACGCAGTCATTTGATACGCGGTCATTGCCATTCCCTCCCAGGACGCAGTGCATGACGCGGAATGCGTTTTCCGGACCCCAGGCCGCAACGCTGTCCGATCGTAGCCGGGGGACCGCCGTTCGCCGCGGCTTTGCAATCGTATTCATCGATCTGCTGCGCCCGCGTTGATCCAGCTGATGGGCGTGTGTTGCGCAATTTGCTTGGATCAGTACGTTGTCAGCCAGGCGACCACCCGCGGCAAATTGTGCAGGTGCGGCGACCGGCGGCGGGCAAATGGGGTGGGCAGATGCGACGCTCGATGCCCGCAGCCATCTGGGCGTCAATGGGCCGGATTTAGAGACCGTTCTGCCGCTGACTTCACGTCGGACTTGACAAACAATTAGATAGTTGGCTAAATAGCGAACCATGAGCATGATCTTCAAAGCACTCTCTGATGACACCCGTCGTCGCGTCCTCGAACTGCTGCGGCGCGGACCGATGACGGCAGGTGAGTTGGCCGAGCAGTTCAACGTATCCAAGCCGACCATGTCCGCACACTTTGCTGTATTGCGGGAGGCCGGCCTGGTCGTTTCGGAAAAGCAGGGCAAGTCGGTGGTGTACGCATTGCAACTATCCGTGCTGGAGGATGCGCTCTTGGCTTTCGCCCGCGCCTTCGGCTGGCAATGGCAAGGCGGTGCCAAGTCGATATCCAAACGATCCAGTAGGGAGACAGAAAGATGAACGGTACGCAGGTTTTTCTTGTTGCACCGGTAAAGACAGCGGTGTGGCGATTTTTGGGCCTGATGGGGATAGCCCTCGCCCTGGCTATGGCCAGGCGGATGGATCTGATCGAGCTGGGCGAAGAACGGCGTGCGATGGGAATGCTGATCGGTGTGATGGTGGTGGTCATGGGCAACTTGCTGCCAAAAATGCGGCCCCTACAAACGCCGGGCCGCTCTCCCGCCCAGGCATCCTCCGCCGAGCGGCTGGCAGGCTGGGTGTTGGTATTGGCCGGAATCGTTTACCTGGCCCTGTTCCTGTTCGCGCCGCTCGACCGGGCGCAGTCGATCGCGTCCTTGATTGGCATTGGCGCGTTACTGCTGATTGCGCTGAGATGGGCGAGTTTGGCTCGAGTCGCGTGGGTGGGTTGGGCCAAGTCGGCTGCGGAGACTGCGGGCACGAATCGGCGTGCGAAGGAACAACGCAAGGTGGTGACGGCTTTGTTGTTGGCGTTCTTTTATCTGGTGGCCACGGCCTGCCTCAGCTTCCTGTTCAAGCATCAAGCATGGTTTCACGATCTGGCAGCCTGGATTTTGGTCGGCTTCTGCTTCATCTTTGCCGTGTTCAGCAATGACTGGTGCGAGCGATCGCCGCCATGAGCCTGATCACCCGAATCATGGGCCTGAAAACGATCTCGCCGGCAGCGCTGCAGCAGATGGTCAAGGACGCACCAGTGAGCATATTCGATGTGAATGCGCGCGACAGTTGGAGCAAGGCCCGTGTGCCGGGCGCGCGACCGGTCGACCACGTTCGCTTCAGCGAAGTCGATCTTCCTGGTGATCGCAGTGCCACCCTGGTTTTCTATTGCTCCAATCCCCTGTGCGCCAAGGCGCCGCTGGCCGCGCGACGCGCGGAACGAATGGGTTTTCTGGATGTGCGGGTGCTGTCGGCTGGCATCAGCGGGTGGATTGCGTGCGGACAACCGGTGGAATCGGGAGACTGAAATGTTGGGCATCGCGGCCGGTTGCCCGGAGCAAGTGCAGCGGCTCTCAACAGCGGAGCTGGTGATTCCGGAATATCTCCGCCTTCGGTGGCCCGTAGGTGGAGAGATCCCGGAATCCGCTGCGCTCCTTACGGGCTACTTTGCTGCGCTGCTTCCGGGCTACTTTGCTCTGGGCATAAAGATATCTGTATGATATCGTTTCAACGCGGATGCAGCAGCGGGAATTCGGCGCCACGCAGCCAGGCAGTCGATGCGTATCGAAGGCCCGCCTGCGGTCCGTGCTGAGCGCAACCGACACGCATGCGTTCCATGCACAACGTAGTTTTACACTAGAACGATCGGTTCACCTTTCGGAGCGTAGCCATGACTCACCTGATCAATATTTTTCTGGAACCGGGCCGGGTGTTCGCCGAGCTCAAGGACAAGCCGACCTTCTGGCTGCCTTTACTGCTCAGCATCGTGCTGACCGTGGTGCTGACCCTGATGTATTTCGGCAAGGTCGACAGCGAATGGTTCACCGACTATCAGCTCACGGCCTCCGGCAAGGAAATGTCGGCGAACGAGATCGCCCAGGCAAAACAGGTCATGCCGAGCGCCCGCACCATGGGTTATATCGGTGCGCCGGTGGGTGCGCTGGCGGTCGCCTTCATCAGTGCGCTGATGGCCCTGTACTACATGCTGGCCGGGCGCATCACCGGCGCCACCACTTCATTCCGGCACGGGCTCAGCCTGACCGTCTGGTCCGGCATGCCGGGCCTGCTCGGGGTGATCGTGGCAATTATCGGGATACTCGGTATGAGCCCGCAGACCCCGCTCGAATCGCTGATGCTGACCAACTTCGATCCGCTGCTGGTGCAATTGCCGCTGGATAATGCCTGGAGCGGGCTGGCCAAGCGGTTCAGCCTGCTCACCCTGTGGACGCTCTACTTGTCGGCGCTGGGCTGGCGGAGCTGGGGCCGGACCAGCTGGACCCAGGCGGTCACCGTCGCGGCGATCCCGAGTGTGTTGATCTATGGCGGTATGGCGATCTACGCGCTGCTGCAATCCTGATCCAGCAGGGTTACCACCGAGCATGCTCATTGACATTTCTTGAAACCCATCCACGGTCGCCGAGATTCTCAGGCGCTTGCTTCCACAACCCCCACCAGACCCTTGCGTTGCAAGGGTCTGGTCGCCCCCTTGACTCAAGGGGGCTGGTCCGTTCCAGAGTTTTTCAGAGGTTTCCCCATGAAGTTCAATCGCAAGTGGCTGGGCGCAGGCCTGGTGCTGCTGGTCATCGCCCTGCCGATCGCGGTCAAGAAGCTGCGTGGCGAGAAAGGCATCGAGGTCAATGTCGCCACGGTCGGCTTGCAGCAGATCCGGCCGACCATTCTGGCTTCCGGCACGCTCGCCTACCGCACCAGTGTCAACCTGACCGCCGAACTGATCGCCAAGGTCCGTGCCATCCACGTCAAGGAAGGCGACGCCGTGGTCGTCGGCCAGGTCGTGCTCAGCCTGGACCCGGAGACCTACCGCAATGCGATCGCGCGCGAACAGGCCAGCCGCCGTCAGGGTGTGATCAGCATCGAGCGCCAGCGGGTGACGCTGTCCTTGCGCGAAAAGCAATTCGAACGCAGCAAGACGCTGCTGGCCGCGCGCATGATCGACCAGAACCGCTACGACGAGGACCGCAACGCGCTGGAACTGGCCCGGGTCGAACTGAAAAGCAGCGAAGAGGCGCTGCGCCGCGCCAATGCGGTGCTCGATGAGGCGCACGAACAGATGGCCAAGACCGAAATCCACGCGCCGATCTCGGGCACCGTGGTGGCCCTGCCGATCAAGGTCGGCGAGACCGCGATCCCCTCGACCAATGCCCTGGCCGGCGCGCAGCTGATGCAGATTGCCGATACCGCATCGATCCAGGCCGAGCTCAAGGTCGACGAAGCCGATATCGCCAATATCGCCGTCGGCCAGAGCGCCGATGTGTACGCGGTCGCCTACCCCGACCGTGCGATCGAGGGCCGGGTCGAGCAGATCGCGCTGGCGCCAACCATCGAGGCCCAGGGGCGGGCGTACAAGGTAACCGTGACGCTCACGGTGCCTGCGGACATGCAGCTGCGCTCCGGCATGAGCGCGCGCACCGACATCTTCCTCAGCGACGGCAGCGAGCGACTGGCGGTGCCGGTCGAGGCCGTGGTCAGCGAGACCGGCGAAGACGACAAACTGCTGCGCCACGTCTGGTTGTGGCGCGACCAGCGGGCGGCCAAGGCGGTGATCGACACCGGCCTATCCGACGATCGCTGGGAAGAAGTCAGCAAGGGACTCAAAGCCGGCGACCGCGTGGTCACCGGTCCGGCCAAGGCGCTGCGGTCGATCAAGGCGGGCGACCGGTTGAGCGAGCTAAAGCAGAAGCCGGCCACGGACAAGGGCCAAGGCATCGTCAAATGATCGTGCTCTCCGGCATCGTCAAGCGCTACCGCATGGGCGAGGAGGAAATTCTCGCCCTGAATGGCATCGACCTGCACATCGGGCGCAACGAATACGTCGCCCTGATCGGCGCCTCGGGCTCCGGAAAGTCCACCCTGATGAACCTGCTCGGTTGCCTGGATACGCCCTCCGAAGGTCGCTACCTGTTGAACGGGCGCGACATCTCGACCCTGGACGACACCGAACTGGCGCAGATCCGCAACCGCGAAATCGGTTTCGTATTCCAGAGTTTCCACCTGCTGCCGCGCATGACGGTTCTGCAGAATGTGATGCAGCCCCTGGTCTATCGCGGCCTGCCCGCGGCCGAGCGCGAACGCCGCGCGCGTGCGGCGCTGGATCAGGTCGGCCTGGGTGATCGTC
>JBGSKT010000114.1:0-8078 GCA_041741075.1 Lysobacterales bacterium | reverse complement strand
GGTCAGCAACACCGCGGCGTGCGCCCACCACAGGCCGAGCCCCATGGGCATCTGCCCGAGCGCCAGCCAGCCGCGGCCGAGGGCGAGCAGGTTGCCGTACAGAAAATAGCCGAGCACCGCCGCCACGATCCGGCCGTACTGCGACTGCCTGGGCGCGCTGTGCGCCAATGGCAAGGCCAGCAGCATCAACAGCGGCAGCGATAGCGGTAGCCCGATCCGCCAATGCCACTCGGCACGATCACCGGGAGCGCTGCTCGCCCACAGTCGGTCGATGGTGCGCAGGGATTCGGCGCGGTCACGGCGCGGATTCGGCGGCTCCGGCAACTCGATGTCGTTGCGTTCGAAGCGCATGGTGCGGAAATTGGGCTGGCCGATTTCACCCTCGACGCGAAAGCCGTCGCTGAGCGACAGGTAGCGCGCTGCGCCGTCGCGGTCGTAGTACATCTGGCCGTTGGCGGCGGTGACGATATCCAGCCGGCCCTCACGCTCGCGTTGCACGAACAGGCGCTGGAAGTGGGTGCCGCCAGCATCCATGGCGCCGACGTAGATCACCCCGAGCTGTCCCGGCAGATCGACGAAGCGCCCCGGTTCCAGACCGGCGACCAGCAGCGAGCGATTCGCCTCGCTGACCATCTGCTCGGCCTTGGCCAGTGCCAGCGGGCTCCACCAGAACACCACCGCGGCGAGCAGCGCGGTGACCGGCAGGGCGATCAGGGCGAGCGGCCGCAGCAGATCGCGGGTGCGCAACCCGGAGGCGGCGAGCACCGCCATTTCACTGTTGCGATGCAGGCGGCCGAGCGCAATCAACACACCGAGAAAGGCGCCCAGCGGCAGGGTGAAGGCGATCGCATCGACCGAGCGCAGGGCGATCTGGCTGAGCAGCAAGGCCGCTGGCAACTTGCCGCGCACGATATCGTTCAGGGTCTCGGCCAGCACATTGCCGATCAGGATCAACAGCAGCACCCCCATCACCGCCGCGAAGGCAGTGAGGATTTCGCGCAGCAGGTAACGGTCGATTAATCGAAGCACGGGGGGCGGGGTCTGGCTGCCAAGGCGTTGTAAACCAATAAAGGCGACATCTTGCTGGTCTTTTGCCCCATCTGCTTCGTTCCGCAAGGGGTTACATAGTCGGACTATGCGCCCCCTTGCGTGCCTCGCAGATGGGGCAAAATCTTTCGCGATCTGTCACCTTTATTGGTTTACAACGCCTAAACTGGCCATCTTTGCGGCCGCTCGGGCCGCGGCGGGGCAGTGCCGCAGTCTACCCGAAGCCCGCCGCAGTCACGCTTGGCCCGTTCGCAAAGGAATCCCATGTCGCTTGCCATCCAGTTGATCGCCGCCAATGCTTTCACCACCCCGACCGACGCGGTGATCGTCGGCGTGTTCGAAGACAGCGGTCTCACCCCTGCCGCCAGCGAGTTCGATCGCTTGAGTGGCGGCGCGATCAGGCGCGCGTTGGAACGGGGCGACGCCGCGGCCAAACTGGCCACGGTGACGCGCCTGACCGGCCTGGTCGGACTGCCGGCTTCGCGCCTGATCCTGGTCGGGCTCGGCAAGTCCACCGCGCTCGATGCCGCCGGCTTCATCAAGGCCGTGCAGGAAACCGCGAAGACGCTGAGAAGCGGTCCGATCCGGCACGCACTGAGCTTTCTCGGCGAGGTTGCGGTGATCGGCCGCGATCCCGGCTGGCTGCTCGACCAGCAGATCGTCGCCTTCGCCCAGCATGGCTATCGCTATGCCGCCACCAAGCCACGCAAACCGGGCGAGGAGGGGCTTTCCACCCTGGCGATCGCGGCCGCGGCCGGCCTCGACAGCCAGCGCGGCGAGGCAATTGCCGAAGGCATCACGCTCGCGCGCGAACTCGGCAATTTGCCGCCGAATCTGTGCACACCCGCGCATCTGGCCGAGACCGCGCTGCGTCTGGCTGGCGAACTGCCCAACTTCCGCAGCGAAATCCTCGACCAGGCGGAAATGGAAAAGCTCGGCATGGGCGCCCTGCTCGGGGTCGCGCGCGGCAGTGCCCACCCGCCGAAACTGATCGTCATGCACTACCGGGGCGCGGGCAAT
The DNA here is from genome assembly GCA_041741075.1 of Lysobacterales bacterium. Lineage (GTDB taxonomy): Bacteria > Pseudomonadota > Gammaproteobacteria > Xanthomonadales > Ahniellaceae > 0-14-3-00-62-12. Next base: position 6,011 of record JBGSKT010000114.1, on the reverse strand, counting down.
GCCGCGCCGCAGGTGCTGGTCGGCAAGGGCATCACCTTCGATACCGGCGGCATCAGTATCAAGCCGGGTGCGGCCATGGACGAAATGAAATACGACATGTGCGGCGGTGCCGCGGTGTTCGGCACGCTGCAGGCGGTGGCGCGGATCGGCCTGCCGCTCAACGTGATCGGCATCGTCCCGGCGGTGGAAAACATGCCGGACGGCAATGCCTATCGCCCGGGTGATGTGCTGAGTTCGATGTCCGGGCAGACCATCGAAGTGCTGAACACCGATGCCGAAGGCCGCCTGATCCTGTGCGATGCCCTGCACTATGCGCGCCGTTTCAAGCCGGAACGCCTGATCGACATCGCCACCCTGACCGGGGCCTGCGTGGTCGCCCTGGGCAAACACGCGCACGGCTTGATGAGCGAAGACGAGGCGCTGGTGGCGGAACTGCTGGCCGCCGGCGATCGGGTCCATGATCGCGCCTGGCGCCTGCCGTTGTGGCGCGACTACCAGTCGCAGCTCGACAGTAATTTTGCCGACATGGCCAATATCGGCGGCAAGCACGCCGGGGCGATCACCTCCGGCTGCTTCCTGTCGCGCTTCACCCACGACCTGCGCTGGGCGCACCTGGATATCGCCGGCACCGCCTGGGACGAAGGCCGCAAAGGCGGCGCCACCGGGCGTCCGGTCGGCCTGCTGGTCGAGTGGCTGCGCGCCTGCGCGGCAGAGGCCGCTGCAAGACCAGGGGCATAGGTTGCGCTGACCTATAAAGCCGCCTCCCGCCTCCCGCCTCCCGCCTCCCGCCTCCCGCCCCAAGCCATGCCCAAAGCCGATTTCTATCTGATCGACAAACCCCGCTTCCGCGAGCAGCCCTTGCTGCTGGTTTGCGAGCTGGCGCGGATGGCTTTCGACCGGCAGATTCCGACCCTGATCCATTGCCGCAGCCGCGAGCAGGCCGACCTGCTCGACGAGCTGCTTTGGGAGTTCGATCCGGATGCGTTTCTGCCGCACCAGACCGCCGGCGACGGCGAAGACGACGACATCACCCCGATCGTACTGGTCCCGCCCGAAGCCGACAGCCCACTTAGGCCACTGGTGATCAACCTGCGCGATAGCTGCGTGGCGGAAGGCGCCAACAGCATCAAGGAGATCGTCGCCGCCGACAGCGCCGAACGCGAAGGTTCGCGCGCCCGCTGGAAGGAATACGCCGCGCGCGGCTACCAGCTGACCAAGGTCGATATGTAGCCCGGATGGCGCGCCCGACCACGCGCACTTGCGCCGTCGATGCAAAACCCGCATGGTGGGCACCCACGCAGTTGCCGCGACCATGACCCATCTGCCAAGAAGTCCGGAAGAGATTGCCAATGCCCTGACCCACGGCATCGGCGCCGTTGCCAGTCTGATCGGTGGCGTGCTGCTGATCGCGCTCGCTGCGCTGCGCGGTGATCGCTGGCAGATCGCCAGCGCGATCGTGTTCAGCGTCGCCCTGGTGTTGCTGTATGCCGCCTCCACCGCCTACCACGCCAGCCGCCACCCGATCCGCAAGCGCCGACTCAAGATTCTCGACCACGCCGCCATCTACCTGCTGATCGCCGGCACCTATACCCCGTTCACCCTGGTCGCCCTGCGCGGGCCCTGGGGCTTTCGCCTGTTGGTCGCGGTCTGGACCATGGCGCTGGCCGGGGTGGTATTCAAGCTGTTCTACACCGGCCGCTTCAAACGTACCTCGACCCTTTTGTATCTGGCCATGGGCTGGCTGATCGTGGTCGCCGCCGCGCCCATGTGGCGGGCGCTGTCGGCCTCGACCCTGGCCTGGCTGGCCGCCGGTGGTCTGGCCTATACCCTGGGCACCGTGTTCTATCTGAACCACCGCCTGCGCTACGCGCACGCGGTCTGGCACCTGTTCGTGCTCGCCGGCAGCAGTTGCCACTTCGTCGCCGTGTACTCGCAGGTGGCGGTGTCCTGACGCCCGGCCGGAGACCGCCGGGATCGGGTGCAGCGGATCACGGCTGCGGTGCGGGTCAATTCGGAATGGCGTGATGGAGGCTCAGTTCGCGCCGGTCGCGTCCATCCGCTCGCCGCAGCGATGGCAGTAGCGGGCCTGCTCCGTGTGTTTGGGCTCACCGCAGCGCGAGCACGGACACGGGCTGGTTTTTTCTGCGGCCGTGGTTGGCGCCGGGGCCTGGGCCAGCTCGGCGGCATAGATGCCGGTCGGCACCGCGATGATGCCGTAGCCGATAATGATGATCAGCGTGGTGATGAACTGTCCGAGTGCAGTATGCGGAGTGATGTCGCCAAAACCGACCGTGGCCATGGTGACGATCGCCCAGTAGATCGAATGCGGGATGCTGGTGAAACCGTTTTCCGGCCCTTCGACCAGATACATCAGGGCGCCAAAGCAGGTCGCCAGCGTCACCACCACTGATACGAACAACAAGATCTTGCGCCGGCTGCGCTGCAGGGCCGAGATCAGCATCGTGGCCTCGCTCTGGTAGCGAACCATCTGCAACACCCGGAAGATGCGCAGCACCCGCAGTACCCGGAGCACGCTCAGGTAATGCGCGCCCACCACGAACAGAGCCAGATAAGTCGGCACGATCGAAAGGAAATCGACTATGCCGAAAAAGCTGCGGGCGTAACGCCACGGCCGCCGGACGGCCAGCAGACGCGCACCGAACTCGACCGAAAACAGCAGGGTAAAGCCCCATTCCAGCGCATTGAATGCTGCGTGATGGCGGCTGTGCCACAACGGCACGCTGTCCAGTATGGCGATCAGCACGCTGATCATGATGGCGATGATCAGGCCGACGTCGAACCAGCGCTCGCCTCGACTCTCATGGTGGAACAGGATGCGGTAGGCACGGAAACGCCAGCCGTCCGGACGGGCAGGGTAGAAAAACGGTTCAAACAGCGACGCTGCTTGGGTCTGGTCTGACGCCATCGATCGTCCTGTGCGGGAACGGGAATCTGGAGGGCGATCGGTTTCCGTCCGCTATCTGGTTGCCGGCCCCGACGCTCGGCCGGTCAGTGCAGACCGGCCGAGGCGAAGCGCTGCAATGGCTTCATTCGAAGCCGTCGGCAAACAGCACCGGGTTGACGCCGCTGTCGCAGCTGCTGATTTCGTTGGTGATGATCAGCGAGAACCGCCGCATGCTGCCAACATCGGCCGCCCCGACATCGGCAACATTGAGATTCCAGGTGCCGTTCGGTGTCCGTCCGTCGAAAGCGCTGAGCGGGTTGTCGGGACTGAAGCTGCCGGACAGGAACTGGCCAGCGGTGTTGGTCACGGTCGACAGGGACGGGAAGCCGCCATCGTCATCGAGCAGCGTAGTGCAGATATTTTCGCGGGTGCCGCCACGGCCGCTCATCACGGTGGTTGCCGGACCACCCGGGGGACTCAGCCGGAAGGCCAGATCGCCGATGAAGGTGTGGTCCATGGCCGCGTCGGGATTGCCCACGGTTGCATTGCAGGTGCCACCGGGTGCGGCATCGAAGCGGAAGTCCAGATCGATGATATTGCCGCCGATGCCACTCACCGGCAGTGCCAGATTGACGCCGGCCGGGACATTGTCCGGCACCGCGACTGCGGGCCCGGTATAGCTCACCGTCTGCGTGTTGCTGCCGGTGACGATGCCGGTGCCAAGGCCGTAGTTGCCGGTGCCGAAAGAAGTTGCGCCATCGACGAAAGCGATGCTCGGGGTGATGCCGTTGCCGCAGATCAAGGCCGGGTCAACGGTGAAGGTGAACGGTCGGCACACCGCCGCCCCGCCGGCCTGGACCACGCCAAAATTCTGCGGTCCACCAGGGCTGGTGACACTGCCGGTGGCGGCCAGGGTGCCGACCAGGTTTATGGTATCGGCGAGCCCGTTGTTCAATACACAGAAGTCCACGCTCACCACTTCACCCGGGTCGGCGACACCGTTTCCTGGGGCAAAGCTCTCTGCGGTCAGGGTCGCATTCTGGGCATTGATGTTGGGTACGCCGGTCAGGCATACCGAGGTGTTGGTGGTGTTGCCATTGGTCACCGACACCACGGCGCTGGTGCTGGTCGAGTTCGGTTTGAATGCGCTGACCGTGTAGTTGCCCGGGGCGGTGATGAAGCCGGCCTGGCCGGCGGCATTGGTCGAGCGGGCATAGCCACCGCTGGCGCTGACCAGGGCCCCGTTGACCGGCAGACCATTGCTGCAGGTGGTGACGGTGACATTCAGGTTGCCCTTGGGCGCGGGCGTGCAAGTCGGAAATTTGAAGCGGCCGACGCGGGTGTTCCAACTGAAAGCGTTGGCATTGTTGGCCGCCGAGCGATATTCCTGGTGGTAGTAGAAAGTGCAGGAGTCGCTCGGATCCACGCTCATCGAGCTGTAGTCGCCCCAGCGCGAATTGGTCTGCTGCTGCACGCCGCTGCCGGCGAACATCACCGCCTCGCCCTCGTTCAGGGTGCTGGCGGTGGCGGCGCCGGTGCGGCCGGCCCAGGCGATGCTGGGAAAGGCATTGATGCCCGAGACCGAATAGCCGAGTGCGATATTGCCATCACGATCCTGGGCGATATGCGGCATGAACAGGTTGGTGCCGGTGGCGCCATTGACGTCGCCGGCCGCCTGGGTGCCCTGATCGCGCACGCTGACCACGGCGCCGGTCCGGCGCAGTTCGGTCCAGCGCAGGCCCGAAGTGAACGTGGTCGCGACCAGGGTGCCGGCGCCAGCGCCGCTGACGTTGACACCCCAGGTGATGGTGTAGGAATTGACCGGCGCCGCCTGCGTGCCGAGGTTGTGGTACGAGGTCTGGAACATGGCGCGGTCATTCAGCGAATCCAGATTCTGGCTGGCCAGGGCCGGCGCCGGCTGTTCGATGTCGGCGCGTCCGCTCGGCTGTCTGGCGTCGAATGCGGCCACCGGAATCGGCGCGAGCACGGTCAGCGTGGAAGCGCCGGGGTTGGCGAAATTCGGTACGAATTCGTAAGGCAGGATGGCATCGGTGAAGCTGCCACCGAATTCGTCGGCGGTATAACGGAACAGCATCTGGCTGGTGCCCACCGGTGGCGGGCTGATGCCGTCGATATCGCTCGGCAGAATGCCGCCTTCACCCGGCGTCGGTCGATTGAAATAGATGAAATCGGCGCTCGGATCACCGGCCAGCATCTTGTCGCGGTTGAACGCAAAGAAGCCGGTGCCGCCGCCCGCGCCGCCCGGGGGTGGCAGGAAGCCGTTCTGGTGGTCGGTCATGTAGTAAGCGTCGGTCCACACGCCGAGCTTGGGATAGTCCGGGAAGGTGCCGATATCCGGGGTGCGGAATGCGTAGGTGTACCAGGCGCCGGTCGGGTCAGCGGTCTGCGAAATGGCGATGCATTCGAACCACGGCGGTGCGGCGCTGCTGACGAAACCGAACTGGGACAGGATCCAGCGGTCGGCCAGGCTGTCGTACATGACCACCGGGTCGCCGTTGTCGGTGGTCCGGCAGACATTGTCTGCGGGCAACGACACAAATAGACTGCTGAGTCGGAACAAGGGCGTGGCCAGGGTGCCGGTCGCCTTGTTGAAGATTCCGACCGGGCCGTTGACCATGCTGATGTAATGGTTGGGCCCGACATCGCCCTGGGTATCCGGCGGCATCACCAGATTGCCGAACACCGACTGCCGATCCGCGGCATTGACCCCCTCGAAGGTGAATTCGGGCGATGGCATCAGCAACGGCGCATGGGCACTGTTGAAGGCGAGCAGCGGATCGACGAAGGCGGCCAGGCCAGCGGCACCCGCACCCGGAACCAATGGGTTGATCTGGTCCTTGTTCTCGCGCTCCCAACGCTCCACGAAGTTCTGGAACTTGTCGCGCCGGGGTGGATCGGGCAGTTCCGCCGGCAGGTCGCGCAGCGCCGGGCTGATGGCAAAGAACTCGGCCTTGGCGTGGTAGGGCAAGGGCGAATCGGCCAGTACCTGTTGTGCGGTGGCGACCGTGTTGTAGGTCTGGGCAGCGGGCTGGCCACTGGCCGCCGGGGCGGCCAGGGGGGCGGTCGAAGTCAGCGCGGCTGCGCC
>JBGSKT010000113.1:0-3255 GCA_041741075.1 Lysobacterales bacterium | reverse complement strand
ACCTGGGCCTGGCCGGCCGCATCGGTCGCGACGACCAGATTGCGGGCCGGATCGACCCCATCGGCCAGGCTGGCTTGGCCCGACTGGGGAGAAATACTGCCATTGCCGCGCACCACATCGAAACGCAACGGCAGGTTGGCGATCGGATTGCCTTCCGCGTCGATCGCCGCGACCCGCAGCGGTTCGGCCAGTAGACTCCGCGCCGGCCCGGACTGGCGGTTGCCGCCGAGTACGGTGATGCGACGGGTGCCGGCCGCGATCCGCACCACGTTCAGCGTGCGCGTGCTCTGGTTACCGCGGGCATCGCTTGCGCGGACGGTCAGGGCATTGGCGCCGACCTCGAGCGGCACGTCTTCGGCCAGAAAACCACGATCCGACACGCGGGCATTGATCGTCTGCGCATTGCTCGTGTTGACGATCTCGACCAGCGGCTCGACCGCGCCGACACCGCCCGCGATGGCATCGTTGACGATGCCGCGCACATCGATCCGCGCGCTGGAAGTCACCGTATCCGGCGCCGGGCTCTCGATGCGGAGCTGTGGCGCGGTCTGATCGACATAGACCACCACGCTGGCGCTACTGATGCGGCCGAACAGATCGGTCGCGACCACGCTGAGCAGGTTGTCGCCCTCGTGCAGCAGGAACGGGTCGAGGTGAAAACCCTGACCATCGGCGCTCAGCATGGCCGGCTGTTGATTGACGGTGACACGCTGCACCGGTCGGCTGACCGTACCGCTGACCGCGATCGCGCGATCGCCCGTGGTCGGCGGCACCTCCGGGCCGAACGTGGTGAAGTCCGCTGGACTCAGGATGCTCACCTCGGGCGGGGCCTCAAAGGTCACTTGGCGGGACGCATCGCGGCTGCTGCCATCTTGGAAGCTGGCGCTGGCGGTGAGCGTGTTCAAGCCCGGCTGCAAGGCCACAGTCGCTGTGTACAAGGCCAGCTCATCGGTTTGCGATTGAAACCGGGCGCGCTCGCCGTTGACCAGCACGTCCCTCGGGAAATCCCGGTTCGACTGCACCGCGACCACCACCGCGACGCTCGGATCGAACACCACCGCCTGCTCGTCCGGGCTCTGGATGGTCAACTGATACAGGCGCTCGTCGTCCACCTGGAAGCTCCACTCGGCAAAACCGAACACCGCCGCCGCGTTGGCCACCTCGACATAGACATCGTGCGGACCGGGCGCCAGCGCAGACGCCGGTTGCAGCGCGATCGTGCCCTGCTCCGGATCGCTGGCCGCAATCGTCGCCTGGCCGCTGACCTCCGTGGCATCCAGATAAAAATGCAGGCTGGCCGGGTCCAGCGCCGACCCGGTGCTGCGGTAATGCACCAGGATCGGCGCGGTACTGCCAAACGGCAGCAACTGGTTGCTCTCCGGCAGCGGATCGAACAACGCCGGCGCCACCCCGACGGTGAACGACCAGGTGCTGACCGTCGGGTTACCGGCCAGATCGACGACCGTCAACTGGATCGCGTGTTCGCCCTCTGCGTACGGCGTCGCCCGGACATACGCGATCGCCTCCAGGCCGACCGTCGCAGCGGCGGTGACATCCACCTGGTCTTCCAGCAAACGCACCGCCGCGACATCGATGCCCGCGCCCAGATCGCTGTACAAAGCCCGCACCACCACCGGATCGCCCGGTGCGATCAGCGCGAAATACGGCTCCTGGGCGCGGATCTCCGGCGCCGTCGCGGTCGCGAACGACCACCGGCTGGTCACCGCCGCAGGCGCGCTGCCGATCACGACTTCGATCAGATGCGGCCCTTCCGGCAGCGCGGCGGCCGGGGTGTAGTGCAGTTCATCGGGCAGGAATTGCGCCGTGCCGCTGACATCGACGCCATCGACCCGCAGCACGATCGCAGCTTGCCCACCCGCCATCGGCACGAAGCGCGCTGACACCACAGGAATCGCATCGGCCGGCAGCAGGCTGCCGTCCGGCGGTGTCTCCGATCCCAACAGCAGCGAGCCCGGTGTCAAAGCCTCGAAGCCGCTGTCGAACAAGGCATCGGCGGATCGCGCGGACAGCGGCAGGCCGATCAGGAACATGCTGAGGGTCAGACAAGCGCAACAACGGTGGAAAAATCTCATGGAAAACTCACTGCAAAACGGGGCGAAAGGGCATGCACGGGGGCAAACGCAACGACGTGCCAGGTGCTGGATAGAGGAAGGGCGGGGGCTTGCGGCGGCGAGACGCTCATCTCCGCTCCGTCCTTGGTGCCGCACGGCGCGCGTGTGGCCCCAACACCCAGTCGAGCAGGCGCAGGGTGAGTTGTTCGCTGTCGCCGCGGTGGGGCGATTGCCGCCAGCGGGGCTGGCCTTCGCTGTCGAGTCCGATCAGTTGCGGGGTGCCGGCGACTTGCAGTTCGCCGAGCACGGCGGCTTGGCTTACGCGCCAGGTTGCTTCGGGTAGGCGTCGCTGCAACTGCAATATCGACGGTTCATCCGGCGGCGCCGGGTGGCTGGCTGGTTCGGGTGGGTTCGCGGTGGCTGGGCTTGATCGGTCCAGCACCAGCACGGTCGCGCCGTAGCCGCGATAGCCGCTGGCTTCGAGCTCGCCCAACCATTGCTGACTGCTTGCGGCACCCGGGTCGATCAGGATCAGTACGCTGTGGCCGGCGGGCGGGGCTTCGGCTTGGGGGTGCGTGACGGCGACCGTTGCTTCGCTGCGCTTTTCCACACTACTCCCAGAGGTGGATGCGCTGCGCTTATCCACCCTACGCTCGCTCCATCGCCGTCGGTACACCGGTAATGGATTTGTCGCCGGTTGGGTCGTCACCGGTTCGGCCGCAAACGACTCGGCTGTCTCTGCATCCACGGGGAGCCCGGTGGCTACGAACAGGCCGAGGAGGCCTACGCAGCCGAGCATCGATCCACGACCGGACCTTGGAAGCGATTTCGTTGTCATGGATTTTGTACCTCGAAGTTCTGGATCTGGGCGCGCTCTTCGGCTGTCAAGCCGTCGAACATGCCCGGTTCGGTCTGCGTGCTGAGCGCCTCGGCCAACGCCGTTGCAGCCGCCGTGTCTGCCGTGCGGGGCACCAGGTAGTAGAGATATCGCCCGGTTTCGCCGGCCGGAAGGGCAAGGTTCCAGCCCCAACCAAAGCGGCGCTGGCCCTCGGCAAAATCCAGCCAAGCCGGTGTGCCGGTCGGGCTTCCGCTCAGCACATAGGCGATCGCGTCGCCGGTGCTCGGGGCGGCTTGCAGCCACCAGCTTCCGGCCGCGGTCGTCAATGCCGGGGCCGGGTCGGCG
>JBGSKT010000112.1:0-1967 GCA_041741075.1 Lysobacterales bacterium | reverse complement strand
GCGGCGGTCGGGGCGGGCTCTTCACGCCGCGGCCGCGCCGGCATGCCGACCGCAAAAAATGGCGGCAGGCGCAGGCTGGCGACCGGGTCGGTGGACATCGCCCGCACCAGCAGGCGCATGCCGCTGATGCCGTCGATCAGGGAATGGTGCATCTTGATGTAGAGCGCAAAGCGCCGGCCTTCCAGGCCTTCGATGAATTCGCATTCCCAGGGTGGTCGCCCCAGGTCCAGCGGCTGGCTGTGCAGGCGCGCGATCAACTGCCCGAGCTCGCGCTCGCCGCCGGGCTTGGGCAAGGCCGACAGGCGCACGTGGTATTCCAGATCGATGTCGGTTTCTTCTTCCCAGACCGGCATCAGGTTCTTCAGGCCAGGCAGGCGCAGGCGATGATTCCACGGCGCGGCCACCCGCTCGCAGGCGCGGAAGTCGGCGAGCAGCTGGCGCAGGAAATCCGGCGCGGCGTCGTCTGGCAGGGTGAACGGAATCAGGCCGCCGACGTGCATCGGCGTGTGCCTTGATTCGACCAGCAACCAGGAGGCGTCGAGCGGATTGAGCGGCTTGCCGGACATGCAAAACCCCTTCCAGAGGACAGACGACAGAGCATAGAGGAAAGCGGGCAGATGGGCGAAGCAGAAACCCAGGACACCCACTCTCCCAAAGTTTCCCAACCCCATTCCGGGGGGGCACGGGTTGAAGCCGGTGTTGAGGGAAACGACGGGGTAGCTGGCAATTGCCATCTGGATGGCTGCTGGTTAGGATGTGCTTGTATTCTCAGAGAGGAACGTGACCATGTCCGAGCCACAGTTGTCGGTGCGTAGTGCCCGCGCGCGCGCGCTGGCGCACAGTCTTGCCAAGCGTGAGCGGCGCACGGTGGCCGAGGTAGTGGAGCGTGCGCTGGAGGAGTATTCCGCGCACCAGACGGGCCGCGCACCAGCGGCGGAGTTCTATCAGGAATTGAATAGGCAGTACGCCACTGATCTGGATCTGGAGCAGTTGATCCAGGACAGCCGGTTGCCGCACGCCGGGGTGGTGCTTTGATTTTTCTCGACACCAATGTCATTTCGGAATCATTGCGCAAGTCGCCGAGTCCGGTTGTGATGAGTTGGTTGGCGGCACATGATGACTCGCTTGCGATTCCGACCGTGACCCTGGCCGAGATTGCTTTCGGTATCGCCAAGATCAGGCCGGATCAACGTTCGCAATTGTTGCAGCGAGGTCTTGATTCCTGGCGCGGGCGGTTTTCTGGAAGGATTTTCGCGTTCACCGAACAGGCCGCCCTGGCCTATGGTGAGTTGATGGGCGCGGCGCACCGGGCAGGCCGCGCGCTATCGGCTCCGGACGGGATGATCGCCGCGATCACCCTGGTCAATCAGGGGCGCCTGGCCACTCGCAATAGCCGCGACTTCGGCGCCGTGCCGGTGCCCTTGATCAATCCCTGGGATGGAGCGATGCAGCAGAGTGGTTGATGCGGCGGAGTGCATCGGGATCGGGTCGAAGGTTTCCGGGTAGTGGATGCGCCTTAGCCACCCTGCGACTTCGCCATGGCGAGCGTCGGGACCGAGGTCGGTGCTCGGTCCTTTGAAACCGCTAAGACCGCGCGCAGCACAGGCCGTTCAAGAGGCTGGGTGATCGCCGACGGGCTTCAAAGAGCGCAGGAAAAGAGCGCAAAGAGCGCAGGACACCCGGTTTTCCAGAGCGAAGCCCGGTTGTTTGCCGAAAGAGTGGGTGTGCGAAATTATCGGCGTACACGGATGCCGGACTGCTCAGCGCGTTGGCACCACCAGCACCGGCACCGGCGACTGGCGCAGGATCGCCGCCGAATAGCTGCCGACCAGCACATCGTAGACCGCGCTGTGGCCGTGGCTGCCGACCACGATCAGTTCGACGTTCAGCCGTACCGCCTCTCGCAGAGTGGTGGCCGCGGTCGGGCCCTGAATCAACATGGCGGTGGCGCGCGCACCGGCGGCGCG
>JBGSKT010000111.1:0-1557 GCA_041741075.1 Lysobacterales bacterium | reverse complement strand
ACACCGCGCCCGGCTGGTTTCGCCTTGCCGGCAGCAGGCCGTGGCGCCGCCTTGGCAGACGATCTGCTGACCGGTCGGGTGCTGGCCTTTCCGGCAACCGCAGTCGCGACCTTGCGTTTGCCGGCAGCCGCCGTCCTGGGTTTGGCCACGGCCGATTGGGACACCGTTTGCCGCTTGATGGTGGACTTGCTGGCCGACCCGGTGGTCGAAGCCTGTTTGCCGCCGGTCTTGCCCGAAGTCTTCAAAGCCCGATCATCCCAATCGCGCGGCCAACTGCCGCGCGCCCAGTATAGGCCCGCCCCCGCGATTGTGGGAACGCCCGTGCCGCCGGCAGCGCAATTTTTATGGAGTGCGGCGAATAGCGCTCTTTTTGGAGTGCGGCGCTCCGCGCCGCTTTGGATGCTGTTCGGCATCGACCCGGCGAAGGCATCCACAGCGGCGCATAGCGCCGCACTCCATACCAGCAACAGCATCCACAGCGGCGCATGGCGCCGCAGGCCGTGGAGCCGAAGGTTCAATTCACCTCATTCGCGGGTTTGGTCTGGCCACCGAACACCAGACCGGTACTGGAATAACTGCTACCGAAGCTCAGTGCCGATTGGCGCACCTGATCCAGCGCCGAAATCACCTGGGCCTCGTCGAGCGGCGACAGCGGGTGGATGAAGGCGGTCCAGACGATGCCGTTGCTGAGCGCATAGCGCACGTCGAGCGCGCTGTGATAGTTGGCTTCGAGCATCGCATCTTTTTGTGCGGCGTCGAGCTCGTCTTGCTTGATGATCGGCGCGATGATGCGCATGCGATCGGCGTTGCGGTCGCTGACTGCGATCATCTGCACCCCGCCGTAAGTGAAATTCCAGACCGGATCGTCGGCCACGAATTGCTCGGCGCGGGCTTCGATGATGCGGCGCAGTTCGGTTACATCCATGGTGTGCTGCACGCTTTCCTCCGCGAGTGGTGGTGGCTTGAGACGGGCTTGGCTGGCCGCCATCGGCAGCGCCACGGCCAGGCCGAGCAGTATGGCCAGGCCGGTGCCAGGCCAGGATTTGGTTAAAATTGTCTTGCGCATGTTGTTCTCCCCAAAAAGAAACAAATCATGGATGGGTCGCGGCGGCCGCGACCAGTTCGACCCGATTGCGCCCCTTGTGCTTGGCCCGATACAGCGCGGCATCGGCGGCGGCCATCAACTGCGACCAGTGATAACCCATCTGTTCGCTGCTGGCAACACCGATGCTCATCGTCATCGATACGGTCAGGCCGGCGACCAGGCCCGGATGTTCGATCGCCGCCACCGCCGCGCGGAAAACCTCGGCGCGTTCGCCGGCTCGGGCCAGTCCGCAGCTACCGAGCAGGATACCGAGCCCGGCGGAGCCCGCGCCGGGCGGCCTTGCAGTCAGTCCGCAGAGCCCGATCGGTTCCGGGCAGCCGCGCTCATGGATCACCCAGACCCGAAAGCCCGGCGCCGAATTGGCGGAACCGGCGTGCAGTCGTTCAAATGCGCGCAGGGCGCGTGCCCGGTCCAGCGGTGGGCCGACCAGACGCATCACCGCCGGGTCGGCA
>JBGSKT010000110.1:0-2750 GCA_041741075.1 Lysobacterales bacterium | reverse complement strand
GCCGCCGGCACCGACCGCTGGTGCGGCAATCGTCGCCAGTTCCTCACGACGCTCCTGGGTGAGCTGCGCCGCTCGCTCGGAAAAGGCGATCACCGCCGCCTGTTCCTGCGGCTGCAGCGGCTGGAGCGGCGCCTGTGACCCTTCCACCGGCGGACGCAGCGTGTGCCGCATGCGTGGGGCGTGGATCACCATGGTCTTGGCGACCATGTCGCCCAGGCGCCGGCCCCAGGGGTCGGCATAACTCGCGACCAGACCGACGCCGTAGCCAAGCGGCAGGAAATCCACCGTCCGCAGCAGGTTGCGCACGATCGACGCCAGCCAGCCCACCGGTGCGCCATCGTCGGCGATCACCCGCAGCTCCATCGCGCGCTTGCCCGGGGTTTGCCCGTCGAACAGCACTTCGCACAGGATCGGATAGCCCCAGAACACCACGAAGTACACGATCAGGTAGAGGCCCATCCCGGCCTTGCCCATCAGGCCGACCACGATCGAAGTCACCAGCAGGATGCCCCAGCGGATGGCGGTGTCGATCAACCAGGCGATGGCGCGCGGCACCGGGCCTGCAGCGGGCAGGCGCAGCGCCACGCCTTCGGGCGTGTAGACATTGCGGACGGTATCGAGCGCAGTCGCGCGGGCGGTCATCAGGCCAGGATCCCGACGCGGCGGACACCTGTATCCAACGCCTGGCGTGTGCCGTCGCCGATGGTCGCGTCGCGCGACTCGCCTCGTTCCCGCATCCTGTGTGCCCCGGATCCTGTCGTCTGTCGTCGCATTCGGCGGTTACTCTACCTTGGGGACGCGCCTGTTTCCCAGCGCTTCGAGACCAGAATTTGCCGATGGCCGCCACCCACCTACCGCCATCGATGGACTGCCGACCCGGCTGCGGCGCCTGCTGCATCGCGCCCTCGATCGCCTCGCCCATCCCCGGCATGCCTCATGGCAAACCCGCCGGCATGCCCTGCGTGCAGTTGGACGACGACCTGCGATGCCGGATTTTCGGTCAACCCGAGCGCCCGGCATTCTGCGCGTCGCTGCGGCCGCAGCTGGACATGTGCGGGGCATCGAGGGACGAGGCGATGGAGTCGCTTTGGCTGCTGGAGCTGGCGACGCGGCCTTAGAAATCTGCCGATCAAACGGGTAGAGCGGCCTTCAGGCCGCTGATGATGCGCGGACATTGCAGCGGCCTGAAGGCCGCTCTACCGGGCTCGTAGGGCTCACAGCGGCTTGCGTTTATCGTCGCGCAGACCGGTCAGCAGGGCCACGCCATCTTCGTCCACGCGCAATTCGCCGTATTTCGCCGGGGCGTAGCGTTCGCCCTGGCCTTCGGGGAAGAACCAGGCGTTGCTGGCGATGCGGATTTCCGACCAGCCGCGTTCGCGATATCGCACCGCGATTTCACCCGGCGCGACTGGGCGCGGCGCGACTTGCAAACGAACGAAACGACCGACGCCGAGCCCGTCGATCGCGAACACGGCATAGCTTTCATGGCAGCCTTCCGGACGGCAACCGCCGCTCCCCCACACGCTCATTTGCTTCAGCGCCCGGGCATTGCTGCCGCTATGCAAATCCGGATACAGCGCATCCCGGATGTCATCCACCACGGCAAACCGCAGCGCCATGTAATCGCCCTGCATGATCGAACGCGGATCGGCCGGCACCAGTTCCAGCAACACCACATGTCCGTCCGACAGGATCCTTTCGCGCTGGAAAATCCCGTGATTGACCACCCCCAGCGCCGCAAGCAGACCGCCCCAGAGCAGGATCGAACGCCAGTGCTTCATGCGCGGGCTCCCTGCGCAGCGCGCGCCATCACGAAGCGGATCGCCAGCAAACCGACGCCGCCGAGCAGGAGCCACTGCGCTTTCTCCAGCAGCGGCACGTCGAGCTGATAGTAGTAACGCAGCAGATACAACGCGGTGCCGAGCAGCCCGGTCGCGAGCAGCGCGGGGCGGTGCGACGCAAACGCGATCAACGCCAACATCACACCGAAGCTCACCCCCGGTGCGCCCAGCCACATCAGCGCGAAGGCCACGGCGCACAGCACCGGCAGCCATCGGCTCTGACCGGCCAATCGCCATACCGTCAGCGGCAACAGCAGCGCGACGGCGATCTGCACGGTCCAGCGTTGAAGCGTCATCCCCTGCAGGTCTGGCAACCCCCACTCCAGATCGCCGACGAAGGCCATCAGCAGTGCCGCCAGACTCAAGGCCCAGGCCAACGGCGACAGCGGCAAAACGCGGATGTCTTCGTATTCCGTACGCCACCATGCGGCAAAGGCCAGCCATGCCAACACCGGCAGTGCAGTCCGCGACGGGCCATAACTACTGGTATCGAGTTCATTGCAGATTCCGACCACAGCCGCAGCGAAGACCGCACCGCACAGGAAGCGATGCATCGTCTGCGCGCCCACTACATACAAGGCAAGCGCGATCGCGGCGCTGCCGGCCCAGCCGGCGGTATCGCCGAACCACTTGTTCAGACCGATGCCGACCAGCAATTGCCCGACCAGACTCAAGGCGATCGCGCTTTGTTCGATGAATTCGCGACCGCGCGCGATCCGCAGCAGCGCCAGTGCCGCCGCGATGCACAGCGCACCCACGATGGCAGCGGTGCTTGCCGTTCTCCAGATCTGGTCGAACAGCGTGGCGAAAAAGCCGAACAGCAGGCCGGCGGCGATCCACGCAGACACGCCGATCAGTCCGGCCAGATACCAGGGCAGGCCCTCGCTGTGCGCAGGCGCCTCGCCCGTC
>JBGSKT010000109.1:0-1944 GCA_041741075.1 Lysobacterales bacterium | reverse complement strand
CCGGCAAGCAGCGATGGCGAGCGAGGCCGAACAATTCCGGCGCAAGCTCGGCTATGCCAGCGTCGGCTCGCCCGCGGTCGAGAATCTGGGCCGTTCGGCCGCGCTGGCCGAGCAGTTCGAGCCGGACCATCCCTACGCGCGCAAAGGCCAGATCCTGTGGCTACGCAACCGCGGCGGGCTCGACCCGTTGCGCAACAGCGTGTCCTGGGAGCGCGCCCAGTGGAACGCGCAGCAACTGGAACCGGCCTACGGCGCGGCCAACCCGCACATCCACCTGTACGCCACCGACCAGTGGAGCAACGACGGTGCGCCCTGGGCGCGGGTGGACTGGAACCAGATTTTCAGTGATGGCCCAGCCTGGGCGCGGTTGCTCGCGGGCAATCTGAACTCCTGGTTGGACCTGTTCGAATGGTGGACCATCCACCGCCAGTCGGTGGATGGCGATATCGGCGGCGGCTGGTCCGATGATGTCGAGATCCTGCCCGCGTTCGGCCTGATGGCGTTGACCCTGCCGGACAGTTCCGACCTGACCAAACTCGGTTTCCAACGCTTTTCCGATGGCATCTGGAACTCCAGCATCATCGACCAGCAGGCCGGTTTCCAGGCGCAGTTCGCCGATGTCGAGCACGTCGCCGAACCGACCGGCAACCTGCTGCACGTCTCGGCCCTGCTCGATTACGGCGACCCGGAGCGGATCGAGCGCATGCTCAAAAGCGAACGTACCTTCCGCGACCTGTTTCTGAGCGACCCAGCCGATAGCCCGCTTGGCCACAGCCACTTTCTGGCCAACATGATGAGTTCGACCAGCATCGCCGCCGGTGGCGCATTCGCCGCCGACCTTCCGCTCAGCGGCCGGGTCACCAATCCGTTTCCGTTTTTGATCTGGTACGCCGGCAATCCGGGCGCCACCGCGCCGCTCGAAGCCTGGGCGCGGTCCTGGCTCGCCGACGCCATGCGCACCGATAACGGTAAACCCGCGGGGGTATTCCCGAACGCGGTGTGGACGCCGACCGACGGCATCGGTCTTCTCGACGGCAACTGGTGGGGCGAGGACGCGAGCCACGGCCAGTTCAGCAGTATGCCCACCTACCAGTGGTATCCGTACAGCCTGGCCGGATTTTTCCATAGCTGGACCGGCGACCCGGCGTTTCTGCAACCATTCGACGCGGTGCAGACCCTGACCACGGCCTGGATCGGCGCGGGTCAGCCGGTCAGTGGCGCCACACCCACGCCGGGCCAGGAAGATGTCTGGGCCGGCGGCGCGCTGAAAGCCACGGCGGTCGGCGCGATCAGCAATATCCGGCTATTGACCGGCAGCGCGATCAACGGCTCCTATCTGAACAATTTCGCCAGCGGCTACGCCAAGCTGTTGTTGAACCCGACCAGCGTCGCCCCGCTCGCGGCCCTGCAAGGCCCGGCCAACCAACTGATCGCCAAGTGGCCGTACAAGACCACCGAAGGGGTGATGACCGACCGCATCCTGGAACCGGGCTGGGCCGACGTGATTTCCTACTACATCGGCGCCGATGTGCTGGCCACCTATTTCGGCATGCCGGCGCAGGCGGCGAGCTGGGGAAATACCACGCGCCTGTTCGCGGCCGCGGTGACCGCCGCCGGCCCGGACCGGCTGGACGCCAGCCTTTACTTGTTCAGCCCGGCCACGCGCACGATCGATCTGAGACTCTGGCAACTGCGCCCTGGCTTCGATTATGTGCTGCAAGCCGGCCCCGCCGCCGGCCTCGGGCTGGCGCCAAGCCCGGTCACACAGAGCTTCCAGTTCACCCAGGCGCGGCGTGGCGACGCGGTCAGCTTGGAACTGCCCGGCAATACCCAGTATGCAGTCCAAATCCGCCCGCGCTTCCCACTGCCGGCGCCGCTCCTGCCACCGGGGCCGCAGCCCGATCTTGCCATCAACGCCCGCGACCTGGCCTTCGACGCGGGCAC
>JBGSKT010000108.1:0-7881 GCA_041741075.1 Lysobacterales bacterium | reverse complement strand
CCCTCGGCGTCGGCAGCGCCCAGCTCACCGCCCGGCTGTCGGCGCTGCCGGTGCAACTCGATCTGCCAGTGATCGCGCTGGCCACCGCCTTCGCCGTCGCCACCGGCCTGTTCTTCGGCTACTACCCGGCGCGCAAAGCCTCGCTACTGGATCCGATCGAAGCGCTGCGCCAGTAGCTGCCAGAGGACTCTGCCCGCGTAGGGTGGATAAGCGCAGCGCATCCACCACTAGATGACCGTCGCTGCCCACGTAGGGTGGATAAGCGCAGCGCATCCACCAGCTGATGATGGTCGCTGCCAGCACGCCTCGAATGGTGTGTGTGTGTGGAAGCGAACCGATACGTCCGGATTTTCCGTCAGGCCGGCGCAGGTGGTGGATGCGCTGCGCTTATCCACCCTACGGCCGCATGGGTTCACAGCCAGGCTTCGGCGTTTGGCAAGTACCACAAAAAAAGCGGGCCGAAGCCCGCTTTTTTATTGCTGCAAAAACCGCGATCAGTGGCCGGCGGCGGCCTGTTCGTCTTCGAGCACCGCCTTGATGCTCAGGCGGATGCGGCCCTGTTTGTCGACTTCGAGTACCTTGACCCGCACGCTGTCGCCTTCCTTGAGTTTGTCGGAGACTTTCTCGACGCGCTCGTTGGCGATCTGCGAGACGTGCACCAGGCCGTCCTTGCCGGGCAGGATGGTGACGAAGGCGCCGAAGTCCATCAACTTGGCGACGCGGCCCTCGTAAATGCGGCCGGGCTCGACGTCCGAGGTGATCTGCTCGATGCGCGCCTTGGCCGCCAGCGCCGCCTCGCGGTTGATCGAGGCGATGGTGACGGTGCCGTCATCGGAAATATCGATGGTGGCGCCGGTCTCTTCGGTGATCGAGCGGATCGTGGTGCCGCCCTTGCCGATCACTTCACGGATCTTGTCCGGGTGGATCTTGATGGTCATCAGGCGCGGCGCGTACTCGCTCATTTCCGGGCGTGCGCTGCTGATCACCTTGGCCATCTCGCCGAGGATGTGCAGACGCCCGTGCTGGGCCTGGGCCAGCGCCACTTTCATGATTTCTTCGGTGATGCCGTCGATCTTGATGTCCATCTGCAGTGCGGTGATGCCATCGGCGGTACCGGCTACCTTGAAGTCCATGTCGCCGAGATGATCTTCGTCACCGAGGATGTCGGACAACACGGCGAAGCGCTCGCCTTCCTTGATCAGGCCCATCGCAATGCCCGCGACCGGCGCCTTCAGCGGAACGCCGGCGTCCATCAGGGCGAGCGAGGCACCGCACACCGAGGCCATCGAACTGGAACCATTGGATTCGGTGATTTCCGATACCACGCGCAGCGTGTACGGAAAATCCACCGTGCTCGGCAGCACCGCGGCGACGCCGCGGCGGGCCAGGCGACCATGGCCGATCTCGCGGCGCTTGGGGCCGGTCATCATGCCGCATTCACCGACCGAGTAGGGCGGGAAGTTGTAGTGCAGCATGAAGCTGTCTTTGTACTCGCCTTCGATCGCGTCGATGATCTGCGCGTCGCGGGTGGTGCCGAGCGTGGCCACCACCAGCGCCTGGGTTTCGCCACGGGTGAACAGGGCGGAACCGTGGGTACGCGGCAGCAAACCGGCGCGGATCGCGATCGGACGCACGGTGACCAGGTCACGGCCGTCGATACGCAGCCGGGTATCGAGCACGCCATCGCGCAGGGTGCGATATTCGAGTTCACCAAATTCCTTAACGATGTCGCCGTCTTTCCAGCCATTGGCCTCTTTCTCGCCGGCCAGGGCCTCGAGCACTTCCTTGCGCAGGGCGCCGAGCGCATCGCGGCGCTCGGCCTTGTCGCGGATCGCATAGGCCGGGCCCATGCGCTCACCGACCACGCGCTTGATCGCGGCGACCAGCGCTTCCTTCGGCGCCGGTTCGTTCCAGACAAAGTTCTTGCGGCCGAATTCGCTGGCCAGTTCGTTGATCGCCGTGATCGCAGCCTGCAACTGCTGGTGGCCGAACATCACCGCACCCAGCATCACTTCTTCGGACAGCATTTTGGCTTCCGATTCGACCATCAGCACCGCCTTGGAGGTACCGGCGACAACCAGATCGAGCGACGAGTTCTTCAGCTCCGAGGCGGTCGGGTTGAGCAGGTAGTTGCCGTCGACGTAGCCGATCCGGGCGCCGCCAATCGGGCCGGCGAAGGGGCATCCGGACAGCACCAGGGCGGCCGAGGCGCCGATCATGGCCGGAATGTCGGCGTCGATTTCCGGATTCAGCGAGATCACCGTGGCGACCACCTGCACTTCGTTGCGGAAGGTCTCCGGGAACAGCGGACGGATCGGCCGATCGATCAGGCGCGAGGTCAGCGTGTCCTTCTCGGTCGGGCGGCCTTCGCGCTTGAAGAAGCCGCCGGGGATGCGCCCGGCGGCATAGAATTTTTCCTGGTAGTTGACGGTCAGCGGAAAGAAATCCTTGCCCTCGATCGCCTTGGCGGCGACCACAGCGGCGACCAGTACGACCGTGCCCTCCATACTGACCAGCACCGAGCCACTCGCCTGGCGAGCCACTTCACCGGTCTCGATCGTCATCTGATGCTTGCCGTACTGGAAACTCTTTACCACCTTAGCCATGACCATTCCTTCATTGGGGAGCAGAAGCCGAAACCCGGACGCCCTCGCCCTGGTTCGGAAAACGTATGTTTCGATGCCGCCGGTGCTTCGCTGGAACGGATTGCCGGGCCGGCTGAGCCGCGGCCAACCTTGGCAAATCCCATAAACGAAAAAGTGCCTTGCGGCACTTTTTCTCGCATCCTTCAGCGCCGGATGCCGAGCTTTTCGATCAGGGTCTTGTAGCGCCCCTGGTCCTTGGCTTTGAGATAGCCCAGCAGACTGCGCCGCTGGTTGACCATCTTGAGCAGGCCGCGACGCGAATGGTGGTCCTTGCCGTGCGCCTGAAAGTGCGGCGCGAGCGCCTCGATGTGCGAGGTCAGCAGGGCGATCTGGACTTCCGGCGAGCCGGTGTCGCTGGGGGTGCGCTGGTTGTCGGTGACGATCTTTGCGATTTGTTCGGTGGTGAGCGACATGGAGATTCCTGACTGGAGAAGTGAGCCCTGCACCACCCGATGGCGGTGCCGCCGTCTTCTCAAAGCGATTCGACGTAGGGACAGCCCGGTATTGTACCCCGGCGAATCGTAGCTAGCAATGCGGTTCAGAGGACGGAGGACAGAAGACAGACGACAGCGGCGCCAAAGCAACCGCTGTCGTTCAGTTCCCCGCCCTCCGGACCCCGCCTCAGTCGATAGGTATCCCCAGATCGGCAGCAGTTTCGAGCAGTTCGATCAGGGCCGCGGCGGCCTCGGGGGTCTGGTTCGGGGGTGGCGGCGGTAGTGGGCAAGGCGAGAGCACGTCATCGTTGTAGCGCACGGTTCCGGTGGTGGCCACGCGCAGTCCGGGAAAAGTCGTCACCGGGGTGGCATCGACGTCCGGCGCGGTGATGAAGCCGTTGGTGGTGTCGTAGAACACCGGGGCGAGTACGTGCCCGAACGGCTGGCCGCGGCGGCGCTGGATCGGGCTCTGGCACCAGATCGCGGCACCCGCGGTCGGGTTGTCCGGGCAGGTTTGCGGGGTGTCGAGCAGGGCCACCGGGATAGTTTCGAGGTTGGCCTGATGGATCGCGCCGCGGGTGAACCAACTGCGCTGCGGGGCGCTGATCGCGTCGATCATATTCGGGGTGACGCGGACACTGAACTGCTGGGTCGGCGAGTTCGGGATCGCAAACAGCAGCGCCAGGCGCACCACGCCCGGGTCCGGCACCGGCACACCCAGGATCGGTGCCCCAGCGACCGGCTCTCCGGACCATGCGAAGCGGGTGGCCTCGGCGGACCCGGTGCAGACATTCAGGAAGACTGCATTCTGCGAAGGAAACAGGCCGCCCTGGGCAATCCACCGCAGCGATCCCATATCGGCATTCCAGTAGTAATCGGTATTGTTCCAGATGCCGACGAAGGCCGGCTCGCGCGCGTCGTAACTACCGAGGGCGATGCCGTCCGGTTCCTCGCCCAGCGCACCGCGATAGATCACTTGCAGAAACAGGTCGGTGGCATTGACCGGGATCGGGTCATTGCTGAAGTCGAACACCTTCTCGACCGGCACCGCCAGCCCAGCCACGCCCTCGCCACCGGGCAGGTCGGCCAGGCTGGCGATGGTCAAGGGCGCCGATACCGCGATCTCCTGAAAACCGGTACGCGGGGTGGTATCCGGCGGGCAGCTCGGTTCGGTGACGGTGCTGGGCGGCGGTGCAAAATCCTGCTGCCGTTCGCCGCTCAGATCGGGCTGGTAGCAGGTGTTGCGGTGAAAGCGCGCGACCGCGACCAATACCCCGTCCCCCGAGGTCTGCGGCAGGGCCGGCGCCGCCGGGCCGGATTCGACGATCGCCTCGCTGACATTGCGCACGTTCAGCCGCAGCTTCTCGAAGCCGAAGATGCGCCCATCCGGGCGACGTGGATAGCCTTCGGCATCCATCGTGTGCAGCTCGCCCTGGTTCAACACCGCGAATACCTTCTGCGCGGTCGGCGTCACTTCCAGCCGGCCGCGAAAGAAATAATCGATCAATCCGGTGCTATAGGCCACCGCCCGCGGCAGCAGGGCATCGGCCTGGGCGGTGAAGACCTCGTTCGATAGCGTGAAAACGCTGTCCACGGTAATCGGCGTCGGAGTCGCGATCAAATCGGCTGCGCGGAACATCTGACTGCGGGTCAGCAGCGGCATCCGGCCATCGGCCGCAAACAGGCCGTTCTGGGCATTCCAGTTTGGCGCCAGCACATCCGGCACCGTGGCAAACAACAAGTTCTGTTTTAGCACCAGGGCACCGTTGAAAAACAGGGACATGGCGATCTGGCCTTCCTGGTAGAAGCCTGGGGTGTTGGTAAAGGGCCGAGGTGGATCGGCAAATGCACCCACCCCAGGGTTGGGGCTGTTGCTCGCCACATTCATAGGCAGCGTGGACGCGGTGAAGAACCCACGATTGGCCAGGTCGGCCATGCCCCGACCCACCGCCGGGTCGCCACCATCGGCAACGCGCGTGGTGAAATACTCCAGCACACGGCTGAATCGGGGTACCGGATAGGTTAGGCCCAGCCTCAGCATCGGTATGTCGGCGCGCTGCACCAGACCGCCATCGAAGCGGCGCAGCGCGTTGGTGAACTGCGACGGCACGGCATCGCGGAACAGGCGCGCCTCGGTGTACGCCTCGAAGGCGCCGTCGGTCGGCGAATCGCCAGTCAGCACGGTGGTCCACGGGGGGCCGTGGCTGTCGTTGCGGGTGTGCTGGGGCTGGGCCATATCCTGCACCAGATGGATCACCTGGCCGATCGCTTTCAGCGTGGTCGCGAAGCGCAATTTCCGGTAGCTCGATTCGAACTGCTGGGACACGCCGTGGGTGCTGAACGGGTCTTCCAGACTGCGGTTATAGGTCAGCGCCCACCAGTAGTGGTCGCGGGCATCCTGCCAACTGAAGTGATTCTCGCGGCCGGTATCCAAGGTGCCCGGCCCGTTCAGCACATCGGTCCGCCCGGCGGCCCAATCGATCGCCGGGCGGCAGCCGAAGGTGGGACAGGTAAAAGTTTGCTCGTCCAGGCCACGCCGATTGATCGGATCATAGAAATGCCGCGCCGCCCGGAACACCGTGTTCCAGGGGTCGCCATCGCGATCCCCGATGGAGAACGGACCGACGTCGTTATCGTCCTCGCGCACCGCCCCGCGCATCACCCAGGCCACCAGGCGCTGGTCGAACTGGCTCGGATCGTCCTTGCCGGGCACCAGACCCACCTCGGCCAAACGCTTGAAAATATTGCCCTCCTGCTTCTGGATGCGCCGTACCACAAAGTTGGAGGCATCCTCGCTAATGATGCTGATGGCAAGCGGCGGCGAGTTGTCGAAATAGCCCTGCACTTGGTCGCCGTTGGGCAGCACGGTCTCGAACGGCTTGAGCGCATCCAGCCGCTCGAAGCCCAACACCGGAACGATGGATTTGGAATTCGTGGAAGACAGCACCGAACCATCCACCGCCCGCTTGCTGACATAGGCATGGGTGCCGATTTCGTAGGCCTGGGTTTGTACCGAGCACAGTAAAATCGATAGCAGCATCAGTGTACGCATCGTCATCACTCCTTTGGTCCGGTTTTCATCGCTTCGGTGAAGTAAGAACACATCTCGGCCCGAAGTGCTGGGTCGATGGCCATAGCACACGCGCCCCCATCCGGTGACAGGCAGGGACCTATGTGGAGTGCGTTGAACTTGACACTAAGGGCAGGCGGCAACTGGGGTAGGGAAACCCATTCCTTTGGGTCATGCCATCCCTTGACTGTCGCGTAGCGCCACAAGTCCCAAATATAGAAATTCGTCAAGGTCCAGGGCTGATGCTCAACACAGGCTTCCCGATAGGCCACACTGAACGGATACGCCTCCCCACGCAGCAGGCCACCCCAGTGTTGCGGCAGAAACTTGCTTTCGCATCCCCCACTATGAGAGTCAGTCCATGGTTTCCCGGCTTCGTAGTGTCGAATTCGGATTTCGCCGCGCAGCCACAACGGGAAAATCCTTGTGCGCCCGTTCAGGACCCGACCCGGTGGCATCGGTTGGAGGCCGCGAACCAGGGTGCCCAGAAAAAGTGTGGGCAGAGGCGCGAACGGAAAGGAAAAAGTGCCGTTGGCGTCGGTCAAATGCGCCTGAAAGCCGGCACATTTGCCTAACATAACCAGCACCGGATAGGCGGTGCTCCAGATGGCTTCCACTCGCGCATTCGGAATGGGTTTGCCGGACTCGTCTTCGACCAGACGCCCGCTGGGTGGCAGGATAAAGCCATACCAGGCGAACGCGGTGTGCAAGCCGAACCAAGCCAAAGGCAGCCACAGTAGTCCGGAGCCGAGACTGCTCTGCGCCCGCTTGCGCCAACGCCACAGCCCCCAGGTGATCAAACTACCCCAGAGCACCGCGCTGAACAGGAACTCGGCTAGGAAAGTGCGCATGGCGGATTCCGTAGGCTGCGATCAGCCGGCGTATCGGAGAAGATGGCGAAGGCCGGCAGCGGCAGGTTGTCGAAATAGCGCTGCCGCAGGAAGCCGCTGGGCACCAACGCGATCTCGAACGGCTTGAGCGCATCCAGCCGCTCGAAACCAAGCACCGGAACGATGCTGCGTGGGTTACTCGCCGACAGCACCGACCCATCGACTGCCAGCTTGCTGACGTAGGCATGGGTGCCGATTTCGTAGGCGCGGGTGGGGGCCGAGCACAACAAAATCGATAGAAGCATCAGTGCGCGCATGGTCATTTCTCCTCTCCTTCGGTTCTTAGCAATTCGGTGTAGAACGAACAGAATTCGGCTCGGGTGGCGGCGTCGATCGCCTCAGCACACACGCCTCCTCTGCTGCATGAATGCGGGTAGCGCGCGTTGCATTTGGCGTTGAGGTCTGGCGGCATCGGGGGTCTGGAGACAAACTCCTTCGGTTCATGCCATCCCTTGACTGACGCGTAGCGCACCAATTCCCATATGAATGAATCTGTCAACGTCCAGATTCGTTGCTCAACACAGGCTTCCCGATAGGCCACACTGAACGGATACGCCTCACCACGCAGCAGGCCGCCCCAGTGTTGGGGCAGAAACTTGTGTCGGCATGTCGTGCCGATAGAGGAGTCAGCCAACGGTTTCCCGACTTCGTAGTATCGAATACGGATATCGCCGTGCAACCACAGCGGAAAAATCCGTACACGCCCGTTCTGGACCCGACCCGGTGGAATGGGATTGAGGCCGCGAACCAGGGTGCCCAGAAAAAGTGTGGGTAGGGGAGCGAACCGGAAGGCAAAATCGCCCTCGGCATCGGTCAAATGCGCCTGAAAGCCGGGGCAGTCG
>JBGSKT010000107.1:0-3757 GCA_041741075.1 Lysobacterales bacterium | reverse complement strand
CGTGGAGCGGCGCTGCGCTCGCTCGAACGTGCGCCTGTGCCCAGGCCCTTCGGGCGGGAGCCGGGCAGGGCAATCTTCGGCCGGGTCGGGTGTTGCCGATACAAGGTGGCGGTATGGCCGACCCGCTGCACCAGTTCCGCGCCGGTGTGCTTCTGTACCGCAACCACCAGTTGGTCGCGCTCCTCACGGGTCTCGGCCAGGACCCGCAGCTTGACCAGCTCATGGCGGTCCAGCGCCTGCTTGAGTTCGTCCAGCAGATTGTCGCTGATGCCTTTGTTGCCGATCAGTACGATCGGGCTGAGCGAGTGGGCGAGGCCACGCAGGTAACGCACATGATCGGTGGCGAGTGCCATGGAAAAAATCCAGTCGAAAGTGGCGCGCAGGGTATCATGCGGGCTTTCCCGGGGTGCTGTCCACGTGAGCCGAAGCCGATCCAGCAGCCGCTGGCTGCAAGAACATTTCAATGATCCGTTCGTCAAGCGCGCGCAGAGCGAGGGCTTGCGTTCGCGGGCGGCGTACAAGCTCGAAGAGCTGATCGAACGTGGCCACTTTCTCAAGCCGGGCATGCTGGCGGTCGATCTTGGCGCGGCCCCCGGGGGCTGGTCACAAATGTTGCGGCGCGAGCTGGGCCGGCATGGACGGGTGTTCGCGCTCGACATTCTGGAGATGGCCAGCATTCCCGGGGTCGAGTTCCTGTGTGGGGATTTCCGCGAGGACACTGTGTTGGCTGCGTTCGAGGCCATGCTCGACGGCGCTCGGGTAGACCTTGTGTTGTCCGACATGGCCCCCAATATGAGCGGCGTGGAATCGGTGGATCAGCCACGTGCGATGGAGCTTGCCGAACTGGCGCGCGACTTTGCTGAAGCCCATCTGAAGCCTGGTGGTACTTTTCTGATCAAATTGTTCCAGGGTGTAGGATTCGACGTGTACCTTAAGGACCTGCGCAGCCGCTATTCCCGGGTGGCCATGCGCAAACCCAAGGCCTCGCGGCCACGCAGCCCGGAAATCTACGCGCTGGCCACCGGTTTCAAGGCCAGGCAACGCTCAGAAGGAATTCAATGTGTTGAATGATTGGGTCAAGCAGTTGCTGGTCTGGTTGGTGATCCTGATGGTGCTGCTCAGCGTGTTCCATTCGCTGAGTGGTGGCGCCGGTGCCAGCAGCGAGATCGCCTATTCCGAATTCATGAGCGAGGTCCGCAACGACAATATCGCCGAGGTCAATATTTCGGCGGACAACGGCACCATCGTCGGCACCCGCAAGAGTGGCGGCCAGTTCGTGACCAACGCGCCGTTCGACCTCAAGATGATGGACGACCTGCTCGCGCACCGGGTCAATGTCAAGGCCGATCCCAAGCCGCGCGACAACATCCTGCTCAGCATCCTGATCAACATCCTGCCGGTGGCGCTGTTCCTCGGCGTGTTTATCTATTTCATGCGCCAGATGCAGTCCGGTGGCGGTGGCCGCGGTGCGATGAGTTTCGGCCGCTCGCGCGCCCGCCTGCAGGGCGAGGACCAGGTCAAGATCACCTTCGCCGATGTCGCCGGGGTCGACGAGGCCAAGGACGAAGTCAAGGAACTGGTCGAGTTTCTGCGCGATCCGGGCAAGTTCCAGCGCTTAGGTGGGCGCATTCCGCGCGGCGTGTTGCTGGTCGGTTCGCCCGGCACCGGCAAGACCCTGCTGGCCAAGGCCATCGCCGGCGAGGCCAAGGTTCCGTTCTTCACCATCTCCGGTTCGGATTTCGTCGAGATGTTCGTCGGCGTCGGCGCGAGCCGGGTGCGCGATATGTTCGAGCAGGCCAAGAAGCACGCGCCGTGCATCATCTTCATCGACGAGATCGACGCGGTCGGCCGTCATCGTGGCGCCGGGCTCGGCGGTGGTCATGACGAGCGCGAGCAGACCCTGAACCAGTTGCTGGTCGAAATGGACGGTTTCGAGGGTAACGAAGGCGTCATCGTGATCGCTGCGACCAATCGCCCGGACGTGCTCGATCCGGCGCTGCTGCGCCCGGGCCGCTTCGATCGCCAAGTAGTGGTGCCCTTGCCCGACCTGCGCGGACGCGAGCAGATCATCAAGGTACACATGCGCAAGGTGCCGCTCGGCGACGATGTCGATCCGAGCAAGATCGCCCGCGGCACGCCCGGTTTTTCCGGTGCCGATCTGGCCAATCTGGTCAATGAGGCGGCGCTGTTCGCCGCGCGCGAAAACGCCAAGGGCGTGCGCATGGACCACTTCGAACGAGCCAAGGACAAGATCCTGATGGGCGCCGAACGCAAGTCCATGGTGATGAGCGACAAGGAGAAGAAACTCACCGCCTACCACGAGGCCGGCCATGCCATCGTCGGCCGCTTGGTGCCGGATCATGACCCGGTCTACAAGGTCTCGATCATTCCGCGCGGGCGCGCGCTCGGCGTGACCATGTACCTGCCGGAAAGCGACCGCTACAGCCACAGCAAGCAGTTCCTCGAGAGCCAGTTGTGCAGTCTGTACGGCGGCCGCGTCGCCGAGGAGCTGATTTTCGGCAGCGAAATGGTCACCACCGGCGCCTCCAACGACATCCTGCGTGCCACCCAGTTGGCGCGCAATATGGTCACCAAGTACGGGCTGTCGGTCGAGCTCGGCCCGATGACCTATGCCGAAGACGAAGAAGAGGTATTCCTGGGCCGCTCGATGACCCAGACCAAGCACGTCTCGGAAGCCACCGCGCTGAAGATCGATGCCGAAGTGCGCAAACTGATCGACCACGCCTACCACCGTGCGACCGAACTGATCCAGGCCAACCTCGACAAGATGGAAATGATGGCCGAGGCGCTGTTGCAGTGGGAAACCATCGACGCCGAGCAGATCGACGCGATCATGGCCGGCCGCAAGCCGGGGGCGCCCAAGGACTGGATCGACAAGTCGGCCAGTCCGGGGCCGGAAAGTCCCGGTGCCGGCACCATCGGCGGGCCGGCGGCGCAGGTCTGACGCGGCCGTCGGCGACGCGCAGCGCAGCACCCATGTTCGCCGATCCGGGCATCCGTCGAATCGACTGCGGTGGTCGTGACCTGGTTCTGGATCGACCGCGGATCATGGCGGTGTTGAACCTCAGCCCGGATTCGTTTTCGGATGGCGGCTGTTTCAGCGAACCCAATGCTGCAATCGCGCAGGCGCTGCGTCTGATCGAGCAGGGTGCCGACCTGATCGACATCGGCGGCGAGTCGACCCGACCCGGCGCCACCCCGGTCGGTGTGGACCAGGAACTGCAGCGGGTGATCCCGGTGATCGCTGCACTGGCCAAGCAAGTCGCGGTGCCGATCTCGATCGACACCAGCAAACCTGAAGTCATGCGTGCCGCGGTCGCGGCCGGTGCCGGCATGATCAATGACGTGCGCGCGTTGCGCGCCGATGGCGCCCTGGAAACCGCCGCCGATCTGGCGGTGCCGGTGGTGCTCATGCACATGCAGGGCGAGCCGGCCGGAATGCAGGACGCACCGCAATACGACGACGTGGTCGTCGAGGTACAGCGGTTTTTGGCCGAACGTCTGTTTGCCTGTGAAATGGCCGGCATCGACCGAGCGCGCATCCTGATCGACCCCGGTTTCGGTTTCGGCAAGACCCTGGCCCACAATCTGGCCCTGCTGGCGCGGCTGGATGCCTTGACCTCGCTGCAATGCCCGATTCTGTCCGGGCTCTCGCGCAAACGCATGATCGGTGAAATCACCGGCCGGGAGCTGGCCGACCGCGCCGCCGGTTCTGCCGCAGCCGCCCTGATCGCGG
>JBGSKT010000106.1:0-1612 GCA_041741075.1 Lysobacterales bacterium | reverse complement strand
GTACGCGGCGAGGCTCTGCTCGGACGCCTGGACCAGGCGCTGTACGCGCGCTCGGCGTTCCTGCCGGCGAGCGAGTCCGGGCGGATCGACCTGTTCCGCGATCGTAGTGGACGGGTCGAACACCTGCGCCTTCAAGGCGTGAAAAGCGTCAACGGCGCGCTGGTGTTCGAGAGCGGCGTGAAGCCGGGCGACCGCATCGCAGTCGACAACCAAGCACGGCCACGATGACCCCGCCAAGGTGGACGCGCCGGAATCGAACGATGCCGGGGCGACGAACCAATGGCGTCGTCCCGGCGAACGCCGGGACCCAGTATCTGGCGCGCGCACCGGTGTTGGGACTGGGCCCCGGCCTGCGCCGGGGCGACGAACGAACCGCGTCGTCCCGGCGAACGCCGGGACCCAGTATCTGGCGCGCACCGGTGTTGGGACTGGGCCCCGGCCTGCGCCGGGGCGACGAACTTATGGCGCCGGGGCGACGGATTACCACCTAAGGAATGCATAGCGAAATGAACCAACCAACCCAGACCACACCGCTGGTGCAACTGCACGGCGTGAGCAAGTTTTATCGCACCGATTCGGTGGAAACCTGCGCACTCGACGCCATCGATCTGCAAATCGACCACGGCGAATACCTGGCCATCACCGGGCGCTCCGGCAGCGGCAAGTCCACGCTGCTGTCGGTGCTCGGCCTGATGGAACCGTTCGACCACGGCGACTATCGCTTCGCTGGCCGTTCGCTGGCTGGGCTCGACGCCCGCGCGGCGGCGTCCCTGCGCGGCCGCCAGATCGGTTTCGTGTTCCAGTTCTTCCACCTGATCGGCGATCTCTCGGTGGCCGACAACATCGGCCTGCCGATGGCCTATGCCGGCGCCGATCGCGCCGCCATCAAAAAGCGCGTCGAATGGCTGGCCGAGCGGCTCGGCATCGGCCATCGGCTGGGGCATCTGCCGGGCCAGTTGTCCGGCGGGCAGCAACAGCGCGCGGCGATTGCCCGCGCCCTGGCCAACGATCCGCCGCTGTTGCTGGTCGATGAACCGACCGGCAATCTCGACAGCGAAAGCGGCGCCGAGGTGATGCGCCTGCTGGCGGAGCTGCACCGCGAGGGTCGCACGGTCTGTCTGGTCAGCCACGACCTCAGCCTGCTCGGCGACGCCAGTCGCCGACTCGAAATGCGCGATGGCCGGCTGCTGCCCGCCGCCGTCGCGTCGTCGGATCGCCGATGAGCGCGCTTTCCCGGCTGGTGTGGCGAACCGCGCTGGCCCGGCTTGCGCGCGATCGTCAGTTCCTGGCCTTCGGCCTTTTGTCCCTGGTGGTGACTGGGGTGCTGCTGGCGTTTTCCTGGAGCTGGCTGATCGGGACACTTTCGTTCCGGCCCGACTACGCGCACCCCGAAGCGCTGTGGTCGCTGCGCATCGTCGAGCCGGCGCTCGAATCCGGGCATCCGGGCGCGCAGGCGTCGATCCGCGCGGTGTACCGCTTGGCGCTGCAACAGCAGGCGCTGGAAAGGATCGTGGTCGCCCACCCGAGGTCGATGCGGATCGAAGGCGATCGCCCGGACCAGGGCGAGTCGGTGGGCGCGCTGGTCGTTTCGGAGGGGTTCTGGGCGGTGCTC
>JBGSKT010000105.1:0-3014 GCA_041741075.1 Lysobacterales bacterium | reverse complement strand
GGCGCCGGTCGCGGTCGGGGTCCTGAACGGCTGGACGCAGAACGTCCGCGCCTACGTGGACCCGAGCGGCGTCCTGCCCACCCCCGGCGTGATCATCCTGGCCGGCTGGCCGGAGTTCGGGTCGGTGCTGCCGCAACCGGCCGATGGTGGGTTTGGGGATTTTGGGGAGTGCCATGTGGAGTCGGCGTTTTGCAGTACAGGGGGCGCTGGTCGCAGCGACTTGTGCGGGAACGCGGGCGATGTGCCCACCAACGGATCCTGTCCGCTACCGTCCATCGACATCAAGGATTTTGCGCATTGCGCGTCGTCGGGGGTGGTGGTCGGCGTGCCGGAGATCGGTAGTGCCCTGACCTATGGCAGCTACACCACGACCAGCACCGAGCCTGCGATTACCTCCACCGACATTCAGAACTGCATCCTGCGAGGGGTGGCGGGATGGGACAAACCTAGATGCGACGCTGCAGCCGCAGCCATCAACGATGCCGGAACCCACGACAGCGTGTCCTTTGGTACCGTCTCGATCAACAACGTGATAATCAAGGAATATCAGTGCAGCTTGACCGACTGGACCTACAATTTCCGATTTGGCGACGGCACCCTCAACGGCACTCGTCCGTTCATCGCGAACAGCTTTTTTGGGCCACAGAACCGTACCGATGCCCTGTGCTGTCTGCCACCCGGTTCGCCCTAACCTAACCCTAACCTAAGCTGAACCATGCCTTGGGCGGTACGTGCGCATCGGCGAAAGCGATGTAACATACCTCGCACAGGTTCGCATGGCGAACCATAACCGGAGTGAAAGCGATGAACAAGCGACAGCGGGGATGGATTCTTGGATGGTGCTTGCTGGCGGTGCAAGGCCAGGCGCTGGCGTCCTTCGCACCGGCCCTGCCCAACTTTCAGTGGTCGATCGAGCCGAGCACCGGAATGTATTTCGACGAGACCCAATCCGGCACCGGGTTGGACGTGGATCTGATTCCGCTCAACGGAGAGACCTTCTTCTTCGGGGCGTTCTATCACTACGATCCGAGCGGCGCGCCGACCTGGCTGACCTTTCAGACCTTCCTCAGCCAGACGCCGCTCGCCGGCTATCGGCAAAGCGGCGTGGTCGCCTCGGTCAGCGGTCCCTGGATCGCCTCGAACGGGGGGCAGTGTTTTGATTGTGCCCACCACGACCCGAGCACCGTGGCCACGCCGTTTCAGCGCACGATCAACGTCGTCGGTGCGCGGCATCTGCAGATGCCGGCCAGCGGCAATGCCCAGGCGCTCGAGTTGAAGCGCACCGATGCGGTGATTACCTCGGGTCACCTGTTGGGCAAGGCGACGTTGGAGGGGTCGACCGTGTATGCGGTGACCTCCCGTTGGATCAACACCTTCCAAGGCCCTGAACCGATCATTCGTCATTACGGTTGGGTGAAGTTCCGGCTGCGCCCGGCGAACGAAGTCCACAACCTGTTCAGCGGCTTCACCGCCGAGCCCGGCGCAACGCCGAATGTGATCGCCCCACCGGCCTGGATGGTGGTGGCCGGCGACCCGAATACGGCGCCGCAGTACGAAGCCAAGTGCGTCCACGAGGTCAATGTGCAGGGCTCGCTGGTCGGCAATTGCAACGACTTTTTCGGGCTTGCCGAATCGACACTCGACAGCAATAACAATGGCTGGACCTGGCTGCGCGATCCGCTCAGCGACCGGATCCGCGCCTACCATCGCTGCACCGGATTGCAAACCGTCTGCAACCAGTTCCGTGCGACCCATGCGGACATGATCGCGGACGTGATCGAGGCCACGCCATCCCGGCCAGGGGCGCCACCGCGGCTGATTGCGCGGGTGCTGAATCTCGAAGGCGGCGTATTTAACATGGAAGTCGAGCTGAGCCCGGTGAGTCCCGAGGAACTGGCGGCAGCGTTTCCCCATGGCGTACCCTGACGCCATGACCACCACCAGCGCGCGCGAAGCCGGGCACCACAACACGCCTTTGGACAAAGGCATGAACATCCGCTTGAGCGACTATCCGCAACTGCAAGGCATTGCCTGGAATCGGGCGGCGGATGCCAGCGTCGATCCGGCCGATGCCCTGGCGCTCTACGAGCGCAATTGGCGCTATGTCGACGCTGCGGCGCTGACGCCGGCGGAACGGGAACTCATCTCGCGCCTGATCCGGGAGGTTGGAAACGGTGGCTTCAATGTTTGAGCGACCGCACCATCAACGGATCGCCCGATTGCTGCACGCACTTGCTGAAGACGTGCTGGCCGAGACCGCCTGCTATTTTGCCGGCGGGACGGCCATTGTTCTGGCGCTGGGCGAGTACCGGGAGTCCGCCGACGTCGATTTTTTATGCGCGTCTGCCGATGGCTATCGGCAACTGCGCAATGCGGTCGTCGGAGACACGCTGGGCCGACTGCTGAAGCACCCGGTCAGGCATTTGCGCCCGGTTCGTGCCGACCGTTACGGCATTCGCACGGTGCTTGAGATGGACAGTACCCCGATCCGGGTCGAGTTCGTCCGCGAGGATCGCATCGCGATCGACGGCGCCGTGGATGCCGCGTTGGGTATCCCGACGCTGTCGCGCGTAGACATGATGGCGGAGAAGCTGCTGGCCAATGCCGACCGCGGTGACGACCGATCGACCCTGAGCCGGGACATCATCGACCTGGCCATGATGATCCATCACTGGGGCGCCATTCCGGACGCGGCCTGGGCCAAGGTGACCGCAGCCTATGGCGAGAGCGCCAGAACGGCGTTCAAGTCCGCGGCAGACCGTGTGCGCGACGGCAGCTATCTGAAGACGTGTCTCCATGCCATGCGCATGGAGACCGGGCTGATGGAGCCGATCCTGCGGGCGCTCGACGCGGCAGCGAGTGGTGCCGTCGTCGGGCCGCGCTGTCCAGGCCCGAAATCTTGACCACGGCCAAGGTCGCGCCGCCCAGGCGCGCCCGAAACCGCGCGACGACGCTGGTCGTTCCCGCGCAACTGCGGCGCTTCGTGGCGCTGTGCGGGGGAACCGACGCCGAAG
>JBGSKT010000104.1:0-2739 GCA_041741075.1 Lysobacterales bacterium | reverse complement strand
CTGGTGCGCGCCCAGCAGACGCGCGACCAGGTCGTCGCCCTGCCTGGCGGCGGCAGCGAACACCGGCGGGTGCTGCAGGCCGAGTTCGACCCGGCCGGCGTGAAGGCCCTGCTCGGTGAATTGGCCCGGCCGCTGTGGCCGGCCGATCGCCCGTCGCTGCTGGTCTGGCTGGTGATCGACAACAACGGCAGCAAACAGATCGCCAGCGCGTTCCAGAGCGCGGCGCTGGGCGCCCTGGTGGATACCGCCGAGCTGCGCGGGCTGCCGGTCGAATTGCCGCGCATGGACGGGGTCGATCGCAACCGCATCGACGCGGTAACCCTGTGGGATGCACCGCCCAATGCCGTGGTCGGCGCCAGTCAGCGCTATGGTGCGCGGGTGCTGCTGGTGGCACGACTGGCACGGAATGACGGCGGCTGGACCGCCCGCTACACCCTGATCGACGGCCTGGGTTTTGAAGACTGGCAGGCAACTGCGGAAGATTCCGCGCCGCTGCTGGCATCCGCCATCGACGGGGCGGCCGATCGCCTGGCCGGGCGCTACTCGGTCGAATCCGGCGACAACGCGTTGGGCGCGACCGAGGTCCGCGTGGACGGCGTCGACAGTGCCGAAGACTATGCCCTGGTGATCGATTATTTTCGCGGTCTGGGTCCGCTGCGCCTGCTCGGGCCGATGCGCGCCGAGGCCGATGAGCTGGCGCTGCAGGTCGATGTCGGCGTAGGACGCCTGCGCCTGCGC
The DNA here is from genome assembly GCA_041741075.1 of Lysobacterales bacterium. Taxonomy (GTDB): domain Bacteria; phylum Pseudomonadota; class Gammaproteobacteria; order Xanthomonadales; family Ahniellaceae; genus 0-14-3-00-62-12. Next base: position 2,001 of record JBGSKT010000104.1, on the reverse strand, counting down.
CAGTTACTGGAGCGCAACCCGCGGCTGACCTGGCGTGACCCGCCGGCCACTGCGGCGGCCGCAGCCACGCCGATCCTGCTGCGACTGGTCGATTGATGTGGCGCCATCTGCCCAATGCGTTGTCGCTGCTGCGGGCGCTCTCGGCCGTGCCGATTGCCTGGCTGATCGTGCAGCAGCAGTGGGTGGTGGCGTTCTGGCTGGCGCTGGCCTCCGGGTCGACCGATCTGCTCGATGGCTGGCTGGCCAAACGCTACGGCTGGCAGAGCCGGATCGGCGCCGCGCTGGATGGGCTGGCCGACAAGGCCCTGTTGCTCGCGGTGTTCGTGGCCCTGGTCTGGATCGGACTGCTGCCGATCTGGTGGCTGCTGCTGGTGCTCGGCCGCGATAGCGTGATCGTGCTCGGATCGTTTGCCTATCACCGGCTGATCGAGCCCCTGCAACCGCGGCCCAGCCTGCTTGGCAAGGCGGCGACTTTCAGCCAGTTGGTGCTCGCCCTCGGCCTGATGCTGGTCGGGATCGGACTGCGGTTGCCACCGGCGCTGGCCCAGACACTGCTGTGGCTGGCCGCCACGCTGACCCTGGCCAGCGGCGTGCATTACGTCGTGGTCTGGACACGCCGTGCCATCCGCCATCAATCCAGGTCACAAGGTTAAGGTGCCATATGAACAATAGTCGGGTCTGGCAGTGGTTGATTCTGCTGCTGTTGATCGGCGCGCTGCTGGCGGTGCTGGCGCCGGTGTTGACACCGTTTGCGGTTTCCGCCCTGTTCGCCTATCTGGGTGACCCGATCGTGGACCGGCTGGAACGCCGGGTTTCGCGTGGCACCGGGGTGGTGATCGTATTCGCTGTGATGACCCTGGCCGCGGTGCTGGTGCTTGCGGTGCTGATTCCGGAAGTGCTCCGCCAGGCGAGCGGGTTCCCCGGCCAGCTGGAAAAACTGCATGGCTGGTTCGATCATAGTGCCACCCCCTGGCTGGCCAGCAATTTCGGTTTCTCGCCAAGCCAGCTCGACCCGGGCAATCTGCTCGAACTGGCGCGCAGCCATCTGCAGGACCTGGGCCGGCTGCTGCCGCAGATCTTCCTGGGCGTCGGCAAATCCGGCGCTACCTTGCTCGGCATCCTGGCCAATCTGCTGCTGATCCCGGTGATCACCTTCTATCTCCTGCGCGATTGGGATGTGCTGACTCGAAGCTTGCACGAATTGCTGCCGCGGCCGCTGGAGGTCGTCGTGGTGAAACTGGTGCGCGAGTCGGACCAGGTGCTGGCGAGTTTCGTGCGCGGCCAGTTGTCGGTAATGGTCCTGCTCGGCACCTTCTATGCGGTGGGCCTGTCACTGGCCCAGGTGCAGTTCGGTCTGCTGATCGGATTTCTGGCCGGCTTGCTCAGTTTCGTGCCCTACCTCGGGCCCGCGGTCGGGATCGGCGCCGGCCTGATTTCGGCGGTGGTAAGCCCGGGCGACCCCTGGATCAATGTCGGCCTGGTACTGGCGGTGTTCGGTATCGGCCAGCTGCTGGAGAGTTTCCTGCTGACGCCCTGGCTGGTCGGCGACCGCATCGGCCTGCACCCGGTGGCAGTGATTTTCGCGGTGATGACCGGCGGTCAGTTGTTCGGATTCTTCGGCATCCTGCTCGCCCTGCCGGTGGCGGCGGTGGTCATGGTGCTGCTGCGCGCCGCCCACCAGCATTATCTGGCCAGCCATTTGTACGATGCCGATAGCGGCGTTGTGCAATCCGTCGTCGCCGCTGCCACGCCGTCTGCCGACGATGCGGCCGTGGTAGGCGCAGCCACGGAGCCGCCGGTTTGAGCACACCGCAATTGCCGCTCGGGCTGGGCTTTGCGCTACCGCGCCGGTTCGACAACTTCGTGGTCGGCGCAAACCAGGCCAGCCTCGCCGAACTGCAGCGCATCAAAGCGGGTGGAACCGGCGGCTGCTTCCTCTATGGCCCGCCGGGCAGCGGCAAGAGCCACCTGTTGCATGCGCTGGCCGGCGCAGTCCGCGGG
>JBGSKT010000103.1:0-4910 GCA_041741075.1 Lysobacterales bacterium | reverse complement strand
GCGTACGCTGGCGGTGCGACCGGCCACCGACAGCAGCGCGGCGGTGTGTTTGCACCACTGGATCGCGGCGCAGGTGCAGTGCGACTCGAAACTGCGCTTGCCGTCGCTCTCGCGGCCGACCACTTCGACCAGCCAGGGTTCGTCCCGCGCGCTTTCGACCGCTCCGTGCAGGGTCACCTGGTGCGGACTGGTATTGACCGACCATTCGAGCACGGTATCGCGCGCTGCCAGTTCCCGGCCAGCGCTGATCACGCTCGCCTGGAAATAGCGATCCAGCTCATCAAGCGAGTAAGGAAACTGCGGCTGCCCGGGCATTACGCCAATAATCTCCAGCGACCAAGCCGCCCAGCTTACGCACTCGGGCGGTACTTTGGAACCGTCGCTGGCGCCCGATTCGGACTTTTTTTGGCTGCTGCGATGACCACGGCCCGGTGACCAGACCTACCCCGATATTCGGGCTAAACTGGCCGGCCCGTTTGCGAGTGCTTGCCGTGCGTCCGTTCCCCGTCCTGCCCGATTACGATTTTCCGGCCAGTTTTTTTCAGCATCGATCGGGTCACCGGCAGCATTTCGTCGATGTCGGGCAGGGCCCGACGCTGCTGATGCTGCATGGCAATCCGTCCTGGAGCTACTACTACCGGCATCTGCTCACTGCGCTGTCGGGTGAATACCGCTGCATCGCACCGGACCATATCGGCATGGGCCGCTCGGACAAGCCAGCGGCAGATCGTTATGACTACCATCTGGCGCAACGGGTCGATGATCTCGATGCGCTGATCGAGCATCTTGTCGCCGAGCGCGGATTACCGAAAGGCGGCCTCACCCTGGTGTTGCACGATTGGGGCGGAATGATCGGCATGGCCTGGGCCGTTCGCCACCCGGAGCGGGTAGCGCGGCTGGTGATCCTCAATACCGGCGCATTTCCCAACCCGAAAGCCGAGCGCCTGCCGGCGGCCTTGCGCCTGGTGCGCGACTCGGCCTTCGGCGCCTGGCTGGTGACACGCTTCAATGCGTTTGCCTGGGGCGCGACCCGCTTCGGCGTGTACCGACGCCTCGATCCAGCGGTGCAGGCCGCCCTGCTTTCGCCCTACGATAGCCCGGCGCATCGCATCGCAACACTCAAATTCGTGCAGGATATTCCGCTCTCGCCCGCGGATCGCGGCTTCGAACTGGTGCGTGCCACCGGTGCCGCACTGGCACAGTTCGCCGACCGTCCTGCGGCCATCTTCTGGGGCTTGCGCGACTTCGTATTCGATCGAACCTTTCTGGCGGTCTGGCGCAAGCTGCTGCCGGCGGCACGGGTTGCGACCTACGCCGATGCCGGCCACTATGTGCTCGAAGATGCCCATGAGCGGATCGTGCCGGAGCTGCGCGCGTTCCTGCACCTCACCGATCCGGGCCGAACGCCAACCGTGCAAAGGACTTGAAATGGAAAAAAGCGAAATCGTCGCCAACTGGCTGCCGCGTTACACCGGCGTTCCGCTCGAGGAGTTTGGCGAGCACATCTTGCTGACCAACTTCGGCCATTATCTGGAAGTGTTCGCCGAGATCATGGGGGCAGGCACGGTGCGTGGGCGCGAGCGGCCGATGCAGACCGTCACCGCCGACGGCATCACCCTGATCAATTTCGGCATGGGCAGCGCCAATGCCGCCACGGTCATGGACCTGCTGTCTGCGATCACGCCGAAGGCGGCACTGTTTCTGGGTAAGTGCGGCGGGCTGAAACGCAAGAACGCGATCGGTGATCTGGTGCTGCCGATCGCCGCCATTCGCGGCGATGGCACATCCAACGACTACCTGCTGCCGGAAGTGCCGGCGTTACCGGCATTCAGTCTGCAGCGGGCGGTCTCGACGATGATCCGCGATCTCGACCACGACTACTGGACCGGCACCGTGTACACCACCAATCGTCGGGTCTGGGAACACGACGAGGCGTTCAAGGAATACCTGCGCAAGACCCGGGCGATGGCGATCGACATGGAGACCGCGACCATCTTTGCAACCGGGTTTGCCAACAGCATCCCGACCGGCGCACTACTCCTGGTCAGTGACCAGCCGATGGTTCCGGAAGGAATCAAGACCGAGGCTTCCGACCGGAAGGTGACCAGCGAGTATGTGGATCGGCACGTGCGCATCGGCATCGAGGCCCTGCGCCTGATCCGCCGCCATGGCAAGAGTGTCAAACATCTGCGCTTCGACGATTGAATTGGTTTCGATCAGGCCCACTACCGATAGCGGGCAGCCGCGACCCGGCAGGCTTCGGTCGGTGCATCGGGGATGGCACGCAAGGCATTCTGGAACCGCCCCGGCCGTACCGATCCCGGAGCGGGCGCTCCGCGCAGACTTCGCCGGCGCGAACCGCGAGCAAGATGGGCTAGAAACCGATCTGCAGCAGAATCAGCGACGGGCTGGCCGAAGGGTTGTTGGCGTCGATCTGCACCCGGCACAGAAAACCGCGGCTGGCCTCGCTGGTCAGCCCCTTGTCGACGATCACCTGCGACTGGATGCTAAAGATGCCCTCGCCTTCGTCCTTGAGGGCAGCCAACCACTTGCTGGTGTCCTTGACGAAGGACTCGCCGCTCATCTGCTTGGTAATGCCCTCGCTGCAGGTTTCGACGACGTGGTCTTTGACGCCGCCGCCGCAGCCCGAGAGCAGTGCGCTGACAATCAGAATCCAGGCCAGACCAGGCCGGCTTTTCCATTCCAGGTTTGTCATCGGCTTCGAGCCCCCGTTTGGCTGCCTGTAGACAATCTAGCGCATCCGCCCGTCTGCCTCAATGCAGAATCGGGTCAAGCATGCAAACCAATTGTGTTGCCATGCGTGCGCGATCAGGCGAGCGGAGTCGGTCGGGCAGCACTCACCAGCACCGAGCCAAATACCACCAGGGCGACGCCGCACCAGCCCAGCAGGGCGATCTGCTCGGCCCGGACCAGTCCCGGGTGCAGCCAACTGAACACGGCAATGGCGGCCACCGTCAGCATTGGGGTCAAGGCCAGGACCACGCCCACCCGTGAAGCCTGCCAGTGCGCCAGTGCTTCGGCAAAGGCGCCGTAGGCGCCGATCGTGTTGAGGCAGCAATAGAACAAAGCCCAGCCATGCAGCGAATCGAGCGCCAACAGACGCGCGGGTTGCGCCATCGGCAGCAAGAGCAGTGATGCCAGGGCATAGATGAACAGCAGCAAGTATTGCGAACCAAGGTGATTGAGCAATTGCTTCTGCAGCAGGGCGTAGATCGCCCACACCAGCGCGGCACCGAACACGATCAGTGCCCCCAGTGCATAGTTCCGCGCGATCCCCTGGGTCTGCCGCGATTGGTCAAAGGAAAATCCGATCAGACCGATGGCGACCAGGGTCAGTCCGCACCATTGCCAAGCGCTGAAGCGTTCCCGGAAAACCAGCACACCGCCGAGGGCGAGCATCAACGGCGCCGCCTGGATCAACAACTGGGCATTGGCCGGCGTGGTGTATTCGATGCCGAACAGATAACCGACGAAGTTGCCGGTCAACATTACCGCCGCCACCAGCATCATCAGCCAAGTGCGTCGGCCATGGCCACGGTAGGCGGACAGGCCCTGGCGCAGGGCCAGCCACAGGGCCAGCACCACGGCGGCACTGAGGAAGCGGATCCAGGTGATCGTCCAGGCGTCGACCTGCTCCAGTGCGAGCTTCAGGGCAATCGGCAGTGTCGACCAGAACAGAGCGGTTACCGAGGCGAGCAGCAGGCCAAGTCGCCAGCGTCCCGAGGTCTGATGCAGGGCCATGAAATCCTGACGGATGGAAGCGGTGAAGGGTGCGGTACGGGTCGGAGTAAAGGCTAGCAGCAGCCGATGCCGGGCAGGCGCCCAGGGCGGCGGGATGCCGGAGTTAAGCCACAATTCACTGCCAGGCGCCCACACTGATGGCAGGAATCCAAGGAGTCGATCATGAAGCGCCTGGCTGCCCTGTTGCTTGCCATTTTGCTTGCCGGTTGCACCACCTATCAAGGTTACGGCTATAGCGACGAGGGCTATTACGATGATCGCTATTACGAAGGCCCGGACTACTACCGTGGCTCGGCGGAGCGGGACCGCTATTACAACGACGGCCAAGCCTACTACGGCTACGGTGCCTTCGATTATGGCGTCTATCCATACTATTACTCGTCACTGTGGCCGATCTATCACGGCTACTACGACCCGTTCTACAACCCGTATTTCCACTACGGCATTACCTACTTCCCGCGGAGCTACTTCAGCTTGAATTACGGCGGCATCGGTTATCCGCACTATCAGCCCTACGCGCCCTATCGCTACAGCTGGTACGACAATTATTTCGGTGTCGGCTGGCAGCGGGAACGACGGCGCAATCGTCACGACGATTTTGGACCGCAGCGTTCGGCTTTCGGCAGCGCGCGCAATCAAGCCGAGCGCATGGCCGCATGGACCGGCGCAGACCGGATCGGATCAGGCAGTCAACAGCGTCGCGGCCAGCGGTCGATACAACCCGGTTTTCGCAACCGGAGCGAGCGCGGCCCGGCGGTGCCGCAGCGCTCCGCTCCGATGTCGCCAGCCCGGTCTCAGCTGCCGGCACCACGGCCGCGCAGTCGTCAATACGATCGTGGTGGTGGCGGCAACCCGCCACCGCAGGCGAATCGTTTTGGCCCACAGTCCGAACGCGAAGATAGCCCGCGCTGGCAAAGCGATCGGCGCTGGTCGGCGGGCCAGGGAGACGGTTCAGCAGTTCGTGGCGGGCGTGGCTCCAGTACACCGACCGGCATGATTCCGGCGGCGCGAACCATCGGCGGCCCGGCGGCACTTTCCGACCATGGCGGCACCGCCATTCCCTCCCGACGCAGTTATCGGGCAGCCACAACGCCGGCCCCGGACGACGGCCGCGAGGTGCGCGGGGCGGCAGGTCTGGAGCCGCGTAC
>JBGSKT010000102.1:0-2082 GCA_041741075.1 Lysobacterales bacterium | reverse complement strand
CCAGCGACGTGCCGGAGCCGCCGAAGGCGTCGAGGACCAGTCCCTTGCGCTTCGAGCAGTCGAGGATCGCGTCGGCAACGAGCGCGACCGGCTTGACGGTCGGGTGCATGGCGAGATCGTCATCGCGCGTGGCGCCGAACGCGTTGGCGCCAACATACTGCCAGACGTTGGTCCTGTAGCGGCCATGCTTGCCGAGCTCGACATTGTTGAAATGCGGCGCGCGGCCAGACTTGAAGACGAACACCAGCTCATGCTGCGAGCGGTACAGCGAGCCCATGCCGCCGTTCGACTTGGCCCAGACGCAGAGGTTCTTCAGCTCCGAGTAGGTGCCGCGGGCGGCGGCGAGCACCTCGCCCTGGTGCCGCCAGTCCATGCAGACGAAATGGATCGCGCCGTCGATCGCGTGGCCGGCGAGGTTGGCGAAGACGCGCGCGAGGAAGCGCGTGAACTCGTCCTCAGACATCTCGCCGGACGCGAAGGCGAACTCGCGGTGCTTGGCGGCGCCGAGGCCCGAGACGTGGCCGTCGATCTTTACGTTGTACGGCGGGTCGGTGAAGACCATCTGCGCCCGCTCACCGGCCAGCAGCTGGGCAAAGGTCTCGGGCGCGAGGGCGTCGCCGCAGATCAGGCGGTGGTGGCCGATCTGCCAGATGTCGCCCGGGCGGGTGACCGCAACGCCAGTCGCGACCGCAGGCACGGCGTCGGCAGGGTCGGCCTTGGCCTCGGTATCCTGGCCGGCGCCGAGCAGCAGGTCGACCTCGCCCATCTCGAAGCCGGTCAGCGTCACGTCGAAGTCGACATCGATCGTGGTCAGGTGCTGCAGCTCGATGGCCAGGATCTCGCGGTCCCAGCCGGCCTTCTCGGCGAGGCGGTTGTCGGCGAGGATGTAGGCACGCTTCTGCGCCTCGTTGAGGTGCTCGAGCCGCACGCAGGGCACGGTCTCGAGGCCAAGCTTCCTGGCGGCCTCGACGCGGCCATGACCGGCGATGATCTCGGCGTGGCGGTCGATCAGGACGGGGTTGTTGAAGCCGAACTCGCGGATGCTGGCGGCGATCTGCGCGATCTGCTTCGGGCTGTGGGTGCGGGCATTGCGGGCATAGGGCCGCAAGGCCGACGGGGGGAGTTGCTCGATAACGAGCGAGGGCTTGGACATCGGTTGAACCTCCTGGAATTGAGTCCAACCGGCGACCTGGGAGTGGTCCCCCGACGCTCCTTTCATTTGAATGGGAAATGGATTCTGGGAAGGTTCGTGATGCGCATTGAGGGTCAATCACCGCCCGCATTGGGAGGGGCGGAGCCGTCGTCAACGTCGTCGGCGAGCTGCTGCCTGATCTTGCTGACGAGGTTCAGGATGCTGCGGTCCGACTGGTCCTTTAGCGTTGGAAGCCGTTTCCGGATATAGGCACATGCGATCGAGCTTGCCGTCGGAAGCTTGCGCGCATCGTCGTAGCGGCCTCGCTTCAGGCCGCGCTCTCGGAGCTGGGCCCGTTCGATTTCGGCGTCCTTCAGGGCCTCGGCGTAGGCGCCCGGCAGCATGATGAGCTCGACCTGATCACGAGACGCCTGCCGCTTCTTGGGCGCCCCCTGGCGGCGTACGCGCTTGCCGAGAAGTTGCTGGGTGACGGCGATCCTGAGGTTCTCGGGCAGCGGCTCGTCGCGAAACTCATCGACCAGCCGGGCAAGCTCGTCGGGAGTGAGGGTCACCTCGCCGCCGGCACCCTCAACGGCCAGCTTGCTTCGCAGAGGTCCCGGTCCGCCATTCATCCAGGCGGCCATGGGATGGCCACCCCGAAGCGCGCGCGGTGTGTCGAATGTCAGGGGGCGAAGCTCGGTCCGGGGCTTCCGGGCGTGGGGTCGATTATTCGAGGGCGGTTTGTTCTTCATGGCAAGGGGCGCTGACTGGCTCGAATTGGACAGCCAAAAGCGTAACTGGGGAAGGCCTCATAATCCATTTACAAGGAAGGACCGGTGCGTTCGATTAGGCAGCGGCGGCTCTGCCTCGGGCTGCACCAACAAGTGTGCGAACCACAACCTCCATGACAGGCGGGCAGACGCCGTTGCCGAGCAGCTTGATGCGGTCAC
>JBGSKT010000101.1:0-3124 GCA_041741075.1 Lysobacterales bacterium | reverse complement strand
GCACGATGCGGGCTTGCCGCGGGTCGATCCGACGGAAGTCGCGGGCCAGGGCGTGGCTGGCCAGCTCGGCGATGGCGCCGGCCATCTCCACCCCGGTCGGACCCGCACCGATGATGACAAAGGTCATCAGCCGGGCGCGTTCCTGTGCATCGTCGCAAAGTTCGGCGCGCTCGAAGGCCATCAGGATGCGCCGCCGGATCGATGTGGCGTCATCGACCCGTTTGAGTCCGGGCGCCGACGCCCGCCAGTGCGCATTGCCGAAGTAGTTGTGGGTGGCGCCAGTCGCCAACACCAGCCAGTCGTAGTCATAGCGTTTGCCGCTCTGCAGGGACAGCGTCCGCACCGCCGGATCGACGCTGACCACCTCGCCCAGAACCACCTCGACATTGGGCTGGTCGCGCAGGATCGAGCGGATCGGCCAGGCGATGTCCGATGGCGTCAATCCAGCAGTGGCGACCTGGTACAGCAAGGGTTGGAACAAATGAAAATTGCGCCGGTCGATCACGGTGATGTCCAGCGCCGCCCGGCGCAGACCACGCACCACCGACAAACCGGCAAATCCCGCACCCACCACCAGCACCCGCGGTCGCGGCGGTGTTGTCATCGTTTTGCTCATGTACGTTGGTCCGGTTGGCTTCGACTGCGCAGTAGACCGCGCCCGGTGGCCGACGCTGACGGCCACATCGCCGCTCAGGCGTCCACTGCCCCCGCGGCCACGGTCGGCGCCTCGCGCCGAGGCCGGCGCAATGGCGGGATCACCAGCGTGGTGAACTCCTGATACTGCGCGCCCGGCAGCGCGCCCAGCGGCAGCTGTTCGGCTCGGTACTTCTGGATCGGCAATACCGCCGCCTCGTACAAGATGACCTGGTGATCCAACGGATACCAGCGCCGCAACTTGTCGACCAAGGCCTGGATGCCAGCAACATCGGCCTCAAAACGGGTGCAGCTCAGGTCGCCGCTCAACGCCACCTGCCACAGCAACACCAGACAACTGCAATCGAGCAGGTGATCGCAAACCAGAAACTGGGTGGCCTCGATCGACTGCACGCCGCTGTCGCCCGGGTCGATGCCGAGATCGGCATACAGGCAGGCCTCGGCCGATATGGCCGGTTCCATGCGCGCCGCCACACCGTGCTCGCGGGCCGCAGCGATGACCGCATGCGGGACCTGCGCGAATACCCCCGGGTGTCCATAAAACACCGCGCAAACCTGCACCCCGGACAGCACTTCGGCCATGATCGCGGCGGTCATTTCCCGGTAGGTTTCGCGCCGGTCCCGGCCCTCGGCGTAGTAGCCGGACAGGCTGATGGTATCCGGGCGCATTTCCATCACCATCGCCAGGGCGAACGCATCGGCCAGACAGAACACCCGCTCGGCACGGCGGATCTCGGTCAGGCTGCGTTCGCTGATGTGGCGGCCGAGTTCGATGCCGGTGCCGACCACGACCAGCCCGCCGCGCCCGTCGTGGCCAGCGGCGAGTTCGCTGGCATCGACCACGCGATCCCGCCCGCGTTGCTTGGCCTTGTACATAGCCAGGTCGGATTCGCGCAGCAGGCGATCGATGCCGGGCTCATCCGGCCGTGCCTGACACAGCCCGAAACTGAGCGTGACATTGACGCTGTGGCCCGCGTGGCGGACCGTTTCCAGCCGCTTGCGCAGTGTACCGATCAGCTGTTCGGCACCGGCGCGGTCGCAGTTCAGAAACAGCGAAAACTCCTCACCACCGCTGCGCCCGATCACACCATGCGCGGCAAATACTTCGCTTAGCCAGCCACCCAGCCGGCGCAACACCTGGTCGCCCACGGCGTGGCCGCAGCGATCATTGATCTGCTTGAAATAGTCCACATCGGCGGTCACCGCGACAAACGGGCGCTGCTGGTGGCGCGCCGCCTGAAACGCGGCCTCGCCCAGTGCCCGTGCGTGCTGGTGGTTGTACAGGCCGGTCAGGCCATCGTGCTCGGACAGCCAGCGGTAACGGCGACGGTCGGCGCGGGTCCTGCGCAGAAAACTGAGCAGCAGGGCCACGATCACCAGCACCGCCAGCAACCCCAGCACCAACACCAGTTGCCGACGCTCGGCCGCGCGTGTCTGCAATCGGGCGATCGCCTGGTCTTTTTCCAGCAGGGTGATCTGCTGGTCCTTGAACTGGCTCTGGAACTCGACTTGCAGGAACGCCATCTGCCGGGCCTTGGCGACCTGCATTTGCTGCTGCCCGGCGGCATCGACCAATTTCAGCAGGCGGACACTCTCCGCCCAGTCGCCGCGCAATTCGGCGGCCCGGCTTTGCCCGCGCCGCGCACGCTGCAGATTGCTCCAGTCCATGCGCTGTTCGAACTCGCCCAGCACCGCCGCTAACAGGGCCTCGGCCACGGCCCGATCACCGCCGCTGGCCAGCAGCATTTCGGCCAGGTCCAGTCGGTTCTCGTTCTGGCCACCGACATATCCGGCGCGCTGAAAACCGGCCAGCCCGGTCCGCAGCCACCGCAAGCCCTCGGCCGAGCGGCCCTGCTTGTGCAGCAGATCGCCAAGGGTCACCTGGGCATTGGCGACGAACACCGGATCGGCCGCCTCCGTACAGGCCTGCAATTGCTGGCGCCGGCTGTGCTCGGCTTCGGCCAGCAGGCCGGCATTGTCCTGGGCCAGCGCCAGGTCCGACCAGGCCAGGCAATAACGGCGCAGATCGTCGCTGTTTTTCACCAACAGCATGGCCCGATGGGCGAACTGCAGCGCGGTCTGGTTCTCGCCCACGCTGGAATACAGGTACGAGGCCATGCCGAGAAAATTTGCCGACTCGGTGCCGGCCGCCGGCGCCAGCGCCAGCCCTTGTTTCAGCCAGTTGAAGGCATGCGGAAAGTCGCCGCTGTTGGCGGCCATATTGACACCCAGATTGAGTGCCCGGAGGCGTAGTTCTGCCGCCATCGGCTGTTTGAGCAGCGCCTCGGTGCGTTCGATACCGGCCGGATATTCGCCGCTCAGGGCCAGATTGCGCAGCCGCACCAATTCCACCCGGACCCGCTGTTCGGGGGTGGCCGCGTCCAGCTCCGGGCTGATCGCCTCAATCAAGCGCGCCGATTCAGCCCAGGGCAGGGTGACATTGGCGCGCTCGATCTCGGCGATGCGCTCG
>JBGSKT010000100.1:0-5704 GCA_041741075.1 Lysobacterales bacterium | reverse complement strand
CCTGGCAGCAACCGAGGCAGCACCGCAGCGGGTCGTACGCGAATCCCTGTCCGAACGCGATGCCGCCGCCCAGCCGCCGCCCCGGCGCGAGCGTGCGGAACGGTCGCGTCCACACACCCCGGAGCCGGGCATGGAGCGCTTTCGCATCGAGGTCGGCCATAACCACCAGGTCAAGCCCGGCAACATCGTCGGCGCCATCGCCAACGAGGCCGAACTCGACAGCGAATTCATCGGTCGCATCGAGATCTACGACGATTTCAGCCTGGTCGATCTGCCCGAAGGCATGCCGGAGCCGTTGCTGCGGCACTTGCAAGGGGTGTGGGTCGCCGGTCAGCGCCTGCGCATCCGTCGCGCTGACGAGGCCAGCGCTGCCTCACCGGATGCGGCCGATGCCGCGAGTGGTGCCGAGCAGCCGCGGCCGGACGCCGGCGCACGCCGCTTTCAGCGACCGCGCCCGAATTAGACGATTGCGTTCGGCGGTCGTGATCGAGGCCGCCCACCGCTTTGACTGCATGCGCTGATCAGCGCGCCGATTTCCACACCCTGCCCTCCCCTGGGCATCCGCAGGAGCTTTGCCATGGCCGACCTGGCACGACTCGATCGCACTGCACGTCAGATGAAACTGCTGTCGCAGGCGCTGGATTCCGGCCGCTTTGGTCCGGTGCGGCGCATGGTCAACAGCCTGACCCCGGCCGAGATCGGCAATTTGCTGGAATCGCTGCCACCGACCAAGCGCCTGATGTTGTGGGGCCTGGTCGACGCCGAAGACGACGGCGAGGTGTTGGTCCATTGCAACGAAGAGGTGCGCGAGAGCCTGCTGTCCGACATGGACACCGAGGAAATCGTCGCCGCCGCCGAATCGCTCGACATCGACGACCTGGCCGAACTGTTCGACGACCTGCCGGACACTGTCACCGGCGAAATGCTGAAGTCGATGGACCGCGACGAGCGTGAGCGCCTGGAGCAGGCGCTGGCTTATCCAGAGGACTCGGCCGGACGACTGATGAGCCCGGACGCAATCACCGTGCGCGCCGATGTCAGCGTGGACGTGGTGCTGCGCTACCTGCGTCTGCGCGGCGAGATTCCCGACCATACCGACTTTCTCTACGTGGTCAGCCGCCGCAACCAGTTTCTCGGGCGGATCGGCCTGTCGCGTCTGCTGACCGCGCAGCCGGATTCGCCGGCCAACCAGTTGGTCGACAATTCCGAACCGCCGGTGCTGGTCAGCTCCGGCGCCGACGATGTGGCGCGGGCGTTTGCCGATCACGACTGGATCTCGGCCCCGGTGGTCGATACCAACAACGTGCTGCTGGGGCGCATCACCATCGACGACGTGGTCGACATCATCCGTGCCCAGGCCGACCACAGCGTCATGTCGATGGTCGGTCTGGACGAAGAAGCCGACCTGTTCTCGCCAGTACCCCGGGCCACCCGCAAACGTGCGGTCTGGCTGGGTATCAACCTGCTCACCGCTTTTTTTGCCTCGGCGGTGATCGGCCAGTTCGCACTGGCACTGGAGCAGATCGTGGCGCTGGCGATCCTGATGCCGGTGGTGGCGAGCATGGGCGGGGTCGCCGGTACCCAGACCCTGACCCTGATCGTGCGCGGCATGGCGCTTGGCCAGGTCAGCGCGGCCAACGCGGGCGCTCTGCTGGCCAAGGAGCTGATGGTCGGTGGCTTCAATGGGGTGATCTGGGCGATCGTGGTCGGGGTCACCGCCGGACTGTGGTTTGGCAGCACCAGTCTGGCCCTGGTGATCGCCGCTGCGATCGCCATCAACCTGGTCGCGGCGGCGGCATCGGGTGTGCTGATCCCGCTGCTGCTGCGACGCATCGGGGTGGATCCGGCACTGGCCGGTGGCGTGGTGCTGACCACCGTCACCGACAGTGTCGGGTTCTTTTCCTTTCTCGGACTCGGCACGCTTTTTCTGATGTGAGAGATCGGCGATTGTGTAGTCAGGCTCAAACCGCGAAGCGGTGGAGCCGACACCCAACGGCCTGCGGCATAGTGTGTCGATGCGCTGCGGCCGATGGATGTCGGGTCCGCGCCTGCGGCGCTCGACCCGACCTACGCTTTCCCGCCCGGACCAGACGCTTTCCCGCCCCCGATGCCAATCAGAAATGCTGTTGTGCGTCGCCCAGCGTGCCCGGGCTGGAAGTCGACCAGGCGGGGGCTTCGCCGAGTTGCCGCTCGATCATTTCCCGAGCCGGGCCGGCCGCGCCGAAGTAGTGCCCCTGGCCGCGATCGCAGCCCATTTCGCGCAGCATAATTGCGGTGCGCTGGTCCTCGATGCCCTCGGCGACAGCGTTGCTGCCCAGCGTATGCGCCAGCTCGATCATTGCCGACACCAGCCGCGCGGTGCGCGGCTCGCGGGTGACATCGACCACGAAACGGCGATCGATCTTGAGTTCGGTCACCGGAAACTGGCGCAGGTAGTCGAACGAGGACTGCCCGGTGCCGAAATCGTCGATGGCGATGCCGATGCCGGCCTCGCGCAGGCGCGCCAGCACCCTGGCGCTGTGTGCGGCGTCGGCCATTACCGCGCTTTCGGTGACCTCGACCAGAACGGTTTCCGGGGCAATGTCCCACAGCGCCAGCGCGTCCAGAATTTGCTCGATCAGTCCGTTGACATGCAAGACCCGGGCGGACAGGTTGATCGCCACCGGCAGCGCCATCCCGGCGGCCCGGGCCAGCCCGATCTCGCGCAGGCTGGCGTTGATGCTCCAGCGGGTCAGCTCCTCGATCAACCCGGCCCGCTCCGCGTAGCGGACGAAGTTTTCCGGGCTGACCCAGCCCAGCCGCTGGCTCTGCCAGCGCGCCAGCGATTCAACCGCCACCATGCGCAGGCTGCGCAAGTCCCAGACACCTTGAAAGAACACCTGCAGCTCATTGTTGCTGATCGCCTCGCGCAGTTCGTTGTAAGCGATCGCCGTGGCCACCGGATTGCTGCCGGCCATGCGGTAGCCCTGATGGTCGGCGTGGCTTTCCTCCAGGGCCAGCTCGGCCGCCCGCCAGATGCTTTCGGCCGAGTCGCCATGATCGGGAAACAGCGAGACGCCGGCACGCGCGTTGAGCAGGGTGTCCTGTCCCTGTGCACCGACCGTCTCGCGGAAGGCGTTGACGATGCGGTTGGCCGCCAGGGTGGCGTGCAACGGGCTGCGCAGGCCATAGAGCAGAATCAGGAAATCGCAGGCACCGATACGCAGCAGCTGGTCGTCGGGGCGCAGCATTGATTCGACGCGCAGTTCGGCCGCGTTCACCGCAGTGGTGTCCAGCAGCAGATTGAACTGGCCGTGGTGCTGCAGGCGCAGCAGCAACAGACCGAGCAGTCCGCCTCCGGCCGGGTGCGCGGCGATTGCCGCATCGACCTGCGCCAGACACTGATCGCGCTCGATCATGGCCGACCCCGTGGCAGCGCAGCGACCACCGGCCGGTATCGGGAAGCGACAACGCGAACCGACTGCTTGGCAGGCATGGATCAGGCCGCCTGTGCCAGATAAATCTCGTGTGGATCGATCCCGAAAGCGCCCGGTTCCAGCGTGCTGGCGATTTCCATCGGGGCGTCCGAACCGGAAGTGCCGGCCTGATTCAGCAGGTCGATGACATAGAATTGCTCGAGGCGCTGCTTGTCCGCCGTGGTCAGCACCATCACCTGCGGTCGCAGACGCCGGGCCTGGTTCTGGGCCAGCACGATGGCGACTTCGCCGCTATTGAGTTCGACCAGCGAGCCGGTCGGATAGACGCTCAGGCACTGCATCAACTGCTCGATCAGTTCACTCTGGAAATGCTTGTCGCGGAATCGGTAGATGGATTGCAATGCCTGGTGCGCGGCCAGCGCCGGACGGTAGGGACGCGCGCTGGTCAGCGCGTCGTAGGTGTCGACCACGGCGCCGATGCGCGCGAACAGGGGAATCTGGTTGCGCACCAGCCCGAACGGATAGCCGCTGCCATCATGGCGTTCGTGGTGTCCGCCGACCATGGCCAGCACCACCGGTTCACGAATTCCGGCCGCCTCGATCGCCCGCAGGCCTAGATCAACATGGCGCCGGACCTGTATCTGCTCGGCGTCATTGAGCGGGCCAGGGCGCATAAGAATTGCTTCGGGCACCTCGGACTTGCCGACATCGAGCAGCAATCCACCCATCGCCAGATTGATCAGCACCTCTTCGTGAAAACCCATGTGCCGCCCAAACAGGGTAGCAAGCAGGCTGCAATTCAGCGCGTGGCTGTAGTCGTAGTTGTGCAATTTGCGCAGCCGCGAGATCCACAGGAAAGTGTCGGCATTACGCAGCACGCTCTTGACCACCGGATCGACCGCGGCGATCACGTTGTCCAGATGCAATTTCTTGCCGGCGCGGATATCGGCGATCAATGCCTCGGTCAGGGCCGAGGCCTGATCGAAGGCCAGGCGCGCGTGCGGAAACTCCTCATCGTGGCTACGGGTGTTGACGTAGTTGGTGACGCGCAGCCGCTGCTCCGGCGCCTTTTCCAGTTCTTCCGGACGGGGCAGTCGGATCGTGCTGCGCGCCGGGTCGACGTAGACCACATCGCAGTACTTGCGCAGCAAGTCGAGTTCGCGGGCATCCTGCAACAGAAAGCCCTCGAGCGGAAACGGCAGTCCCAGCCAAGGGCGATCCAGCCGGCTGATGAACATGCCGGGCCGAACATAGGCCACGTTGACTTTCTTTTCCGTACCCATCTGCATGCCATCGCCCCCTTGGCTGGCTGCCACCCGGCCGATCATAGCAACGGCGCAGTCCAATATGACGCGCTTGGTGGGCGATGGATGGCGGTGACGGCATGACGCAATGTAACCTCGTCGGCCTCAGCGTGGCCGCCGCGGCGCCGCAACCGGACATCGGACCGGGCGCACCCGGCGACCGCGCAAGACAGCCACCGTGGTTCCGGCGACAATGCCGTTGATGACTGCCTCGCCCGGATCTCGATGCGCCTCTTTCGACTGCTCCGCCCCCTGCTGTTTGCGCTGGATGCCGAGCGCGCCCACGACGCCGGCCTGGCCGCCATCGCAGCGGCCCATCGCTTGGGCCTGCATACGCTGCTTGCCAGGCGCGTCCCGCCGCTCCCGGTCGAGGTGTTCGGGCTGCACTTCGACAATCCGGTCGGTCTGGCCGCCGGCCTCGACAAGAATGGCGCGCATATCGATGCCCTGGCCGGACTCGGCTTTGGTTTCATCGAGGTCGGCACCACCACGCCACGGCCGCAGCCGGGCAATCCGCAGCCACGCATGTTCCGCTTGCCAGCCGCGCAGGCGGTGATCAACCGGCTCGGTTTCAACAACGCCGGTGTCGACGCACTGGTCAGGAATGCCGAGCGCGCGCGTTTTGGCGGGCCGCTCGGAATCAATATCGGCAAGAACAAAGACACCCCGAACGAACGCGCACTCGCTGACTACGGCTTCTGCCTGGAGCGCGTCTATGCCCGCGCCGACTACGTCACCATCAATATCTCCTCGCCGAATACCGCCGGACTGCGTGAACTGCAGGGCGCCCCCGCCCTGCGCCGGCTACTGTCCGGCCTGCTCGACGCGCGCGAACGGCTGGCCGGGCGCCATCACAAGCGGGTACCGCTGTTGCTCAAGATCGCCCCGGATCTGGACGAGGCCGAGCAGGATGCGATCGCCGCGATCGCGCTGGAGCTGGCGATCGACGGGCTGATCGCCACCAACACCACGCTGGCGCGCCCG
>JBGSKT010000099.1:0-7136 GCA_041741075.1 Lysobacterales bacterium | reverse complement strand
CGCGTCGTCGGCGCTGTTGGCCAGACGCTGGACCAGCGCGTGGGCCGGATTGATTTCCAGGATCGGCGCGCTTTCCGGCACCGCCTGGCCGGCGGCGCGCAACAGCTGCTGCATATGCAGCGCCATCTCGTACTCGTCTTGCACCAGGCAGGCCGGCGATTCGGTCAGGCGGGCGCTGACCCGCACTTCACGCACCTTCTCGCCGAGCAGGGCCTTGATCCGTGTGGTCAAGGGCGCCGCCGATTGCTCGGCCTCGGCGTGTTGTTTCGCGGCGGCTTCGTCGAGCTTGAACTCGCCCTTGGCGACATTGCGCAATTTCTTGCCGGCGTATTCGTTGAGATGTCCGGCCACCCATTCATCGATGCGGTCGCACCACAGCAGCACCTCGGTGCCGCGCGCCTTGAGTACTTCGAGTTGCGGACTGCCGGCGGCAGCGGCATAGCTGTCGGCGGTCACGTACCAGATCGTGTCTTCGCCTTCGGCCATACGTCCGATGTAGTCGTCGAGCGACACCGTCGGTTTGGCGCCCTCGCCCCGGGTCGAGGCGAAGCGCAGCAATTTGGCCACCCGCTCGCGGTTGCCATGGTCCTCGACCACGCCTTCCTTCAGCACCTGGCCGAAGGCCTGATAGAACGTCTGGAACTTTTCCGGCTGCTCGGCGGCCAGGCTATCGAGCAGATCCAGCACGCGCTTGCCGAGTCCGGCACGGATCTGCTGGACCAGGCGGTTTTCCTGGAGGATCTCGCGCGAGACATTGAGCGGCAGGTCGTCGGAATCGACCACGCCGCGCACGAAGCGCAGATAGGCCGGCAACAGTTGTTCGCTGGCGTCCATGATGAACACCCGGCGGATGTACAGCTTGAGGCCACGGCGCTCTTCGCGGCCACTGCTCAGCAGGTCGAACGGCGCCTGGGTGGGCAGATAGAGCAGACTGGTGTAGCTCTGCTTGCCCTCGACCCGGTTGTGGGTCCAGGCCAGCGCTTCGTCGTAGGCGTGGGCGATGTGCTTGTAGAAACCCTGGTAGTCGGCGTCGGTCAGCTCCGCCTTTGGCCGCGCCCACAAAGCCGAAGCGTGGTTGATGGTCTCGAACTCCGGATTTGCCGCAGACTCTGCCGCTTCGCCGTTCTCGGCGTCCAGGTCCGGCTTGGCCATCCGGATCGGAAAAGCGATGTGGTCGGAATACTTGGCGATCAGACTGCGCACCCGCCACGGCTCGAGAAACTCGTCTTCGCCCGGCTTGAAGTGCAGGGTGATGCGGGTGCCGCGCTCGCTCAGGGTGGCCGCTTCGACGGTGTATTCACCGGTGCCGGTGGATTCCCAGCGTACGCCCTGTTCGGCGTCCGCGCCGGCGCGGCGGGTGCTGAGGGTGACCCGGTCGGCAACGACAAAGGCCGAATAGAACCCGACCCCGAATTGGCCGATCAGGGCGCTGTCCTTGCGCGCATCGCCGGATAGCGAGTCGAGAAAGCGCCGGGTACCGGAGCGCGCCACCGTACCGATGTTGTCGATCACTTCATCGCGGCTCATGCCGATGCCGTTGTCGCTGATGCCGAGCGTGCGCGCTTCGCGATCGATGTCGATGCGGATCGCGAATTCGCCATCGGCGCCGGCCAGGGCGGGGTTGGCGATCGCTTCGAAGCGCAGCTTGTCGCAGGCGTCCGAAGCGTTCGAAATCAGTTCGCGCAGGAAGATCTCCTTGTGCGAATAGAGCGAGTGGGTGACCAGATTCAACACCTGCTCGACCTCCGCCTCGAAGCGGCGGGTTTCAACGGGGACGGTGGTTTCGGTAGTCATGGCGTGCTCCGGATCGAAAAAGAAGACCAGCGGCGAAACTGGTGGCGAAGGCGCTTGGATTCAAGCCCACCCGCTACGCTGGCGGATCATTGCCGCGAATCGACGCAGC
Source organism: Lysobacterales bacterium (assembly GCA_041741075.1). GTDB lineage: Bacteria > Pseudomonadota > Gammaproteobacteria > Xanthomonadales > Ahniellaceae > 0-14-3-00-62-12. Next base: position 5,233 of record JBGSKT010000099.1, on the reverse strand, counting down.
GGATCGCCGCAAACGCCAACGGCCGCTCGCGGCGGCCGTTGCGAAGCCGATGCGAAACCGCGTCCTGGCGGTCCCGCATCGAAGTTTCCAGGGAAACGGCTCAACGCGCGGCGTTGAGGTCTTCCTTGATGCGCGCCGCCTTGCCTTCGAGCTCGCGCAGGTAGTACAGCTTGGCCCGGCGCACCGCACCACGGCGCTTCACGGTGACCGATTCGATCACCGGCGAGTGGTTTTGAAAAACCCGCTCGACCCCGAAGCCATGCGACATCTTGCGCACGGTGAACGAGGAATTGAGGCCGTCGTTGGAACGCGCGATGACCACGCCTTCATAGGCCTGCAAACGCTCGCGGTTGCCTTCCTTGACCTTCACGTTCACCACCACGGTATCGCCCGGACCGAAATCCGGCAGGGTGCGGGTGATCTGGCGCTGTTCAAACTGTTGCAGAATGTTCATGGCTGTTGTCCGTGTTCTAAGGTTCGAATTTGCCGACATCCGGGTCGGTGCGTTCGTGATCGGCCAGGTATTCCCGCCGAAATTCATCGAGCAGCTTCCGTGCCGCCGTATCCAACTGTGCCCTGGCGAGCAGATCCGGCCGCTGCAACCAGGTCCGTCCCAGCGCCTGTTTGAGGCGCCATTGCCGGATCAGGGCGTGATTGCCGGACAACAACACCGCCGGCACCGCACCCTTGCTGCCGCCGTCCTCGCGCTCGGGGCGCGAGTAGTGCGGACAATCGAGCAGACCGTCGGAAAACGAATCCTGCCGGGCCGACTCGGGATCACCGAGCGCCCCGTCTTGCAGGCGCCCGACTGCATCGATCAGCACCGCCGCGGCCAGCTCGCCGCCCGACAGTACGTAATCGCCAATCGACAGTTCCAAATCGACACTGTCATCCAGCAAACGCTGGTCGATACCTTCGTAACGACCACACAACAAAATCAGTCTCGGTGCCAAAGCCAGCCGTGCCACCGTCGCCTGGGTCAACCGTTCGCCCTGTGGGCTCAGGTAGATCACTGGCGCCGGTTGCGGGTCGGACGACCGCACCGTGCGCAGTACCGTGCGCAGCGGTTCGGTCATCATCAGCATGCCCGGACCGCCGCCAAACGGTCGATCGTCCACGCTTTGGTGGCGGTCGGTCGCGGCGTCGCGCGGATTCCAGGTGTTGACCTGCAACAATCCGCGCTGCTGCGCCCTGCCCACCACCCCGATCCGGGTCGTCGATTGCACGAACTCCGGAAACAGCGTGATCACATCGATCCGCATGGCACTCAAAAATCCACGTCCCAGTCGAGATCGATGCGCTTGCCGGCGGGATCATACCGGGTCACGTAACGGTCCCAGACCAGCGGCACCAGATGCTGACGCTCGCCTTCGATCACCAGTACGTCGTTGGCGCCGGTCGCAAACACATGCGAGACCAAACCAAGCCGCACGCCATCCTTGCCGAACGCCTCCAGACCTTCCAGGTCGACCCAATAGACCTCGCCGGCTGCCGGCGCCGGCAATTCGCTGCGGGCAATCCGGATTTCGGCACCGACCAAGGCGACCGCCTGGTCGCGATCGTCAATGCCCGCGAGCTTGACCACCATGCCACGGCCCTGTTCGCGTCCCTGTTCGACCCGGGCCGCAGCCAACGGCGCTCCGTGGAGCTGCCAATTGCGGTAGCCGAGCAGGTTGCTGCGCGGCGCGGTGAACGACTCGACCTTGAGCCAGCCCTGCACCCCGAACACCGCGACGATGCGACCCAGCGTGAGCTGCCGGTCGTTCATCGGCCGGGGTTCAGGCTGCGGGCGTCGCTAGCGCCTGCTGCTTGATCAGGAACTTGACTTTGTCGGTCGGCTGCGCGCCCTTGGCGATCCAGGCGTTGATGCGGTCGGTGTCGAGCTGCAGCTTGACTTCCTTGCCGGTCGCAACCGGATTATAGAAGCCGACCCGCTCGATGCTGCGGCCGTCACGCGGGCTGCGGCTGTCGGTGACCATGACGTGATAGAACGGGCGCTTGGGGGCGCCACCGCGGGACAGGCGAATCTTGACCATCGGAGTTTCTCTGGTTGGCGTCGCGCCCGGAACCACAAGGCGAAAACGGAGCCGGGCATTATAGCCAATGCCGGCGGAAAGGGAATAGGCCGGTTGATCAGGCCGGTTGAATTGACCGATGCATGGGTTGTGCTGAGCGCAGCGGTGTTTAACGACGGAGCAGGTCGGCGCAACGATGCGGCTGACGGCGGATGCGCTGCGCTTATCCGCCCTACGCTTGCTTCAGCTCCATCCGGAACTGCGCACAATAGGCCGCCAGGCGCTCGCGGTAGGCGGCAATCTGTGCTTCGCTGGCGAAGCTGGCGGTGAAGCTGTTGTCGGCCAGTTGCACCGCTTCGGCGGCGCCGAGCCCCAGCGCCTGCACGGCTTCGACAAAATTCTGGTTGAGATAGCCGCCGAAATAGGCCGGGTCATCGGAATTGATGGTGACCAGCAGGCCGGCGTCGAGCAGCTTTTTGAGATTGTGCTGGGCGAGCTCGGGAAACACCCGCAGTTTGACATTGGACAAGGGACAGACCGTCAACGGAATGCGCTCGCGCACCAGGCGCTCGACCAGGGCCGGATCGCCGAGCACCTGCACGCCATGGTCGATACGTTTGACTTCGAGCAGATCGAGCGCGTCGCGGATGTATTCCGGCGGGCCCTCCTCGCCGGCATGGGCCACGCAGTGCAGGCCCAGCATGCGCGCCACTTTGAACACCCGGGCGAATTTTTCCGGCGGGTTGCCAAGCTCGCTCGAATCCAGGCCGACCGCGATGAACTTGCCGATATGCCGAGTGGACTGCTCCAGGGTGGCAAACGCGGCCGCCTCGTCCAGATGGCGCAGGAAGCACAGGATCAGGTCGGCCTTGATGCCGAATTCGGTCTCAGCCTGATCGCAGGCGCGGCGCAGGCCGTTGATCACGGTGGCGAATTCGATGCCACGTTCGGTATGCGTCTGCGGGTCGAAAAAGATCTCGGCATGGATGATGTTGTCGGCCTGGGCACGGCGCAGGTAGGCCATGCCCATCTGGTAGAAATCGTCCTCGTCTTGCAGCACGCTGGCGCCGGCGTAGTAGACATCCAGGAAGCTCTGCAGATTGGAAAAAGCATAAGCGGCGCGCAACGCCTCGACATCGGCGTAGGGCAGGCGGATAGCGTTCTTTTCGGCCAGGGCGAAGATCAGCTCCGGCTCCAGGGTGCCCTCGATATGCAGGTGCAGCTCGGCCTTGGGCAGGCCGCGCACGAAGTCGGGCAGGGCGGCAGCTGTGATCGAAGTCAGGTCCATTTGGATTGCTCAACGGGTGCTTAGGGGGTCGCAGTCTGGCGCAAGCCGGGGGCGCAGCCAAGCACTTCGGGTCACCAACACGCCCGGGAACGGATGCCAGCCGGGCCCGCCCGCGCTACCCTTCGCCGATGAACGATGCAGCCAGTTTCCTGTTGAACGGTCGGCCGATGTCCCTGGCCGGCCAGGACCCGACCCAAAGCCTGCTGCGCTGGTTGCATGGGCAGCGCCTGACCGGCACCAAAGAAGGCTGCGGCGATGGCGACTGTGGCGCCTGCACGGTGGCCGTGGTCGCCGAGGATGCGTCCGGGCGGCGTCACTACCAGGCATGGAACAGTTGTCTGCTACTGCTTGGCAGCCTGCCCGGTCGCGAGGTGCTCACGGTTGAGGCGCTGGCCGAGGCCGAGCGCCTGCATCCGGTCCAGCAGGCGCTGGTCGATTGTGCCGGCTCGCAATGCGGGTATTGCACCCCGGGATTCGTGATGAGCCTGTTTGTTGGCAGCATGAATCAGGAATTCGGTGACGCGGTGATCGAGGGCAATCTGTGCCGCTGCACCGGCTATCGACCGATCCGCGCGGCGGCGGCGCGATTGGCGGCGCAGCCGCCCATGAGTGATCGTTTCAATGCCGCACTCAAACAAGCTTCGGCGACGACGGCCGCAGCTCGGCTCGGCAACTTTTTCAGCCCGACCACGGTCGCCGCGGCGCTGGCGCTCAAGCAGCAGTACCCACAGGCGCAGTGGATGCAGGGCGCGACCGACCTGGGCGTGGCGCTCGGTCGCGGCCAGGCGCCGGCACCCGCCTATATTTCACTGGAACGCATCGCCGAACTGCAACGACTTGAGATCAGTGCGGATCGGGTATGGATCGGCGCCGGGGTCAGTCTGAGCCGGCTCGAATCCGAGCTCGCCGGTGTGCTGCCCGCACTCGACCAGATGCTGCCCTGGTTTGCCGCCCGCCAGGTGAAGAACCGCGCGAGCTTCGGCGGCAATCTGGGCAGTGCCTCGCCGATCGGCGATCTGCTGCCGATCCTGCTCGCGCTCGACGCCAGCATTCGCCTGTGCGGGCCGGAGGGCGAACGTGATCTGCCAGCGAACGGCTATTTCCTTGCTTACCGTGAGACCCAACGCCGGCCGGAGGAGTTGATCGTCGCGGTGCACATTCCACGCCGCCCCGGCTGGATCAGTGCCGCCTACAAGGTGGCCAAACGTCAGACCGACGACATCAGCATCGTCGCCGCGGTGTTTGCCCTGCAGCTCGACGCCGGGCGCCGGGTGCTGGATGCGCGCCTGGCCTATGGCGGGGTTGCCGCGATGCCCGTCCGCGCCCTTCGCGCCGAGGCTTTGCTGCTTGGTCGCGTGCTCGACACGGATGCGCTGACGGCGGTCTGTGCGACGCTGGCGCTGGAGTTCCAACCGCTCGACGACCACCGCGCCAGCGCCGCTTATCGGCGCCGATTGTGCGCCGGGTTGTTCGAGCGCTTCGTCCATGAGCAACTGCCATGAGCGTCAGCGGTCTGCGCCACGAAAGCGCGGTCGGCCACGTCACCGGGCGGGCGATCTACACCGACGAACAGTTGCCGCCGATCGGTCTGACCAGTCTGTACCCGGTACAGGCGCCGCACGCCCATGCGCGCATCCTCGGCATTGATGCCAGCTCCGCGCGCGCCTGCCCAGGGGTACTCGCGGTGTTGACCGCGGCGGATATTCCCGGGGCCAACCAGACCGGCCCGATCAAGCACGACGAGCCGCTGCTGCCGAGCGATGAAGTGAGCTATTTCGGTCAGGTGCTGGTCTGGGTGGTGGCCGAGGACGAGGCCAGCGCGCGGGCGGCGGCGGCGCGGGTCGTGATCGACTATGCGCCGCTGCCGGCGCTATTGACCCTGCAACAGGCGATCGCGGCCGATTCGTATCACTTGCCGCCGTTCACCATC